>CAJVYN010000012.1 GCA_913009355.1 uncultured bacterium
AGTTGATGAAAAGAGAGAAAGAGAAAGAAAAAAAAAAAAGAAAAAATATTTTTTTTTTTTCAAGCAGAAGACGGCATACGAGATAAAGGAATGTGACTGGAGTTCAGACGTGTGCTCTTCCGATCTCAATGTCTCCAATAAGCTCGACATCTTTTCTTTTTGGTATAAACCCGTATTTTGCAGCCTGGCTTAAGTGGCCAATCTCTCTCCAGTCAAATCCCATCATCTCAGAGACTATCATATCGAAAGCACCCAGGGAATTAGATGCAACAAACCAATTGATTTCTACAGGATCACCAATCATTGGACCATTATTGTTTAATCCATATTTGCCATCTAAAAATGCATATCTAAACTTTAAAATGTCAGATACCTTTGAAATAATATAATCAAACATGTAATGATTCTTTAACCTCATTACATCTGGAAGACAACCCCATTGATTTTTGTACGAAAGCGTAACTTTGGTCATGCAATGCACTTTTGGCACTGGACAGCTAATTGAGAAATCCACCTCATTGCAAAATCTTTCAGGCAATGAAATTCTATAAGGACCTCGTGGTGTATCAATTTCAAGTCCTTTTGATGGAATCTTCGAGAGATTAATAATTCTTACCTGAGGAAACTCCTTTTCAAGTTCGAAATAACCCATATTTTTAAATGCCTCGGTCATGGAAAAACTATTGTATCCACCTTCTCCTTCTCCAATATAGATTTTTGTTTCAGAGTTAATCTCTCTAAGGGCTGCAACAAGACTTTCTACAAATTCTTTTCGGGTAGTAACTCCTTTTTTATAAACAGGATAGGTTAAGTTGGGTTTAATAAAAATAGCTTTGGCTTTTTCAAACATTGACAAATTCCTCTTTATTATTCCCACTTAAAGAGAATCTTCAGCAGGTCATAACGGTTGGCATTCAACTCTTCATAAGCTGCGGCACAGTCTTCGACCGGTACGATTTTAGAATACAAACTTTTGGCGTCAAATTTTCCTTCGCTTACCAATTTGAGCATATCAGCTTTATCACCACTGCGAAAAGCACAACTCACGCTCAATGTAAAGTTCTTTACAAACCATTTAAAATACTTTTCAACGGTCCAGGGCGAAGGGTAGTCACCCTGTAAGTGGATTCGTCCGCCTTTGCAGTCTTTTTCCCAGCCGCCGTCCCGCAGGTAACCAGGCAAATGCTGAATAACAGCAGGGTCGCCCGAACATTCAGAAACCACATCTACCCCCTTGCCGTCCGTCAATTCCATAACCTGTTCCAGGCCATCGCCTCTGCTGCTGTCAACTACATAATCGGCAAACTTTTTAGGTAATTCCAATCTTGGCTTGTGAATATCCATTACTATAACTTTGCCTGCACCGCGAATCTTAAATACCTGGCAGGCTGACAGCCCCACATTGCCGGCTCCTACAACCAGAACCGTCTCCCCCTTATTTATCCCTACCTTGTCAACTCCCCGCATCGCCACCGTTGCAAGATAAGCTACCACCGCTTCGGCGTCACTTACATTGTCAGGAATTTTTGCCACCGCATCCATACCCGTACAGCCGGTAGTCGGATTCTTCACAGCGTATTCTGCGTTTCCACCCCAGGCGGCACAGTGCTGCGGATATACCCGCACTTCGCTGCTCATTACGCGGTCGCCGACCGAAAAACCTTTTACGTTTTTGCCGACGTGAACGACTTTGCCGACAGCTTCGTAGCCCGGCACCAACGGAAACCAGACTCCATTTTCCGGCGACTGTAATCCCAGCCAGGTTTTCATATCCGTGCCGGTACTTATGCCGCTAAATGTGGTTTTTACAACAATCGTGTCATCGTCAACTGCAACCAAAGGGATTTCTTTGAAAACAACTTTCCTGGGCCGCTCAAATACTATGGCTCTGCTTTTCTCATACATAAAACATTTCCTTCTCGAAATCTGAAATCAAACCTTGTCAGTCAAACGTAACAGTTCTTTTAGAGACTCCAGGTCGTCGGCGGAGCCTTCGAAAACGTCCGCTGTCTCTTCGTATTCGATTGCGTAGAAACCGTCATAGCTCTTGCTCAACTCCCGCAAAATCGGCAGATAATCAATCTTGCCCTCCGATAGACGGCAGTAAGTCTTTTTGCCATCACTTTCTTTAAGACTTTTGAAATGCGTAAAAACAACCGGATGCTTCAATTCCTTTAACGCTTCAAGAGGGTCAACGCCGTACATTAAAAAATTGGCAGGGTCGTAGTTGATGCCGATGTTCGGCTCATTGACGATACTCAGGATTCGATTTATCTGCTCGGCAGTTGTTGTCAAGCCGCCATGATTTTCCAGCGCTACCGTAAAATTGTATTTAGCGGCATACTGAGCCACTTGTTTTAGCGATGCGCCAACCTGCTCATATACTGCCGGCTCGTCTCTGTCCTGCCAGCCGGCAAAGACGATAATAATCTGTGGTGAAAACACAGCTGCCTGGTCGATTGTTCGACAGCAGAAAGCAATCTGGTCTTCAACCTTTTCCTTTACCATAAAATCGCCCTCACCGTTGATACTGGCAAACTTCAGGCCAAAGTCCTGAGTCTGCTTAAGTATCGCCGCTGTTTGCTCATCGGTCATATCCAGGTCAAAAAGGCCGGGGTACTCTGCAGAAAAGGCGGTGCAGATATGATTTATGCCGGCATTTTTCAGCCATTTGTACTGCTCAACAAACGGAGTTTCGCGAAAACCCCACGGCGAAGATGTAAATCTTACTTTGTCAATATCCATAATCAACCTCTATCAAAAATTTGAACCTTCCTATCTATTTCCTGCCACAAAGACACCAAGAGACTAAGAAGTGTAAAGTGTCTAAAGTGAAAAGTGCCTAAAGTTGTGGAAAGGCAGTGCCTAAAGTGCTAAAGTTGTAAGATCTTTTTTAACTTTAGCTCACTTTAGTTCACTTTAGCTCACTTCTCTTTTCTTATTTCCCTGTGAGCTTGTTCAGTTGTGTCAGGGCCTCGTCGGCTAATTTAACATGTTCCCAGCAATAATCAATATTCCACTTACCCGGCTCAAGCGGCGGAGGCGGCCATCGGCCATCTGAGTTTTCCGAACAAATCAGATGAAACCAGCCCTTTTTAACAAGCTGTTTCTGTTGTTCATCAGTAACGGTTTTCTCAAATTCCCTTAATTCGTCACCGATACGCCGGCAATGCGGCGCCAACTGCTGTGCCCACGGTGTATTTGCCCATGCATCAGAAAAAGTACGGTGCCAGGCCATTTTATCTTCATATTCAATCTTAACGTCTTCAATCCTGTCGTACTTTTGAACCGCTTCTGATACCGTAATCAACTGAGCGGTCTTTGTAATTTCAGCCAGCAGGGCGTCTAATCTTTCAAGGCTTTCAGGGCTTGGCTCGAAGAGTCTGAATTCATTATAATATTTGAGGAAGAAATATCCGGTAGTTCCGCAGTATTCAGCATCTTCGGCATAAGGAATCAAAAAGCCCTCTTTTTTCTTACCTGACCACTTCTTAATCGCTTTCAACGGCTTATCAATTGTTACTGTTGCCTGCTCTTCGTGCTCCTCGCTTTGTCCCATCATATACCAAAGCAGTTCGTTGCATATTCTGTCGCTTCGCATAAGGCCGGTAAGATTGTCTGTGATACGCAGCGGGAAATGCAGTGTCGTGTCATCGGGGTCCACCGGATAATATGGAAGGTTCTTACCGTCTTTTCGAGTACGGTCGGGGTCATATTCAGTTTCTCTAACTTCCGGCCGAGTCGAAATCAGGAATGACTCCCAGTCGGTTATAAGATTTTTGAAGCCGGCCCTCTCGAACATCTCAGGCATACGCTTATTCCAGGAACATTCAGGGTTCCAGGCGCTTACAGGTCTGAAGCCAAGGTATTTATCATAAGTTTCCATTGAAAATTCGAGTGATTTTAAGCCGTCTTCAAATGGGAAATTAGCAAGCATCGAATGGGCGTAAGGAGAGCCCATAAATTCAGCTCGTCCGTCGGCAAATGCCTGCTTGAAATTATCCAGCACGTCAGGAGTGAGTCTGGCCATTTCCTCGATGGTGTATCCGGAAGCTTCAAAGCAAAAATGAGCATCAGGATATTTTTCTCTCAGAATTTTCAATGTCGCATCATAACTTTGGCGAATGACAAATTCTTTCTTGTCCGGCGGCAATTGCGAATAATGCAGGTTAGCGTGAAAAATAAAAATATAGTCCATAGAGTTTTTCCTTTCGTTCTTTTTGATTTTTAGCTCTGCAGCGGCAAAAAAAAACATTGGGTAGAAACAACTTTATACATTTATGAGGGCTGAATGGCAATGTTTTTTTGTATCACACAACATTTTAAGCACATTTATACCAACTTTTTTTTTGACAAAAGTGTTTCACTACGATTATTATCCCGTTGCCTCCACTGCTGTCTTCCGTAGGAAGACCTGGGGGTGATAAGAAATTATTGTTCATTTAACAGTGAGAGGTATTATGGAATTTTCTCTAAATACTATGGATATGGTGTTTATTGTCGGATCACTCGGAATCGTTGTTGCCGTCGGGATGTGGGTCGCAAGGAAAAAAAAGGAAACATCAAATGACTATTTCATCGCTTCAAGAAAACTCAGCTGGTGGATAATAGGCACCAGTGTCGTCGCCACAAGCGTTTCCAGTGAACAAATTGTCGGAACAGTCGGTGCCGCCTACGAGCATGGAATGGGAATTGCAAACTGGGAATGGTTCTCCCTGCCTACTTATACGCTGGTAATACTTTTCTTCGTACCCGTCTATATCGTAAACAAAATCACAACGGTTTCCGAATTTTACCTGAAGCGATTCGGACCGATGTGCTCGAATATTTACAGCTGGGTTATGCTGGTTGCTTATGTTCTGGTTTTTATGGTGCCGGTTCTTTACGGAGGCAGCCTGGCATTTTCAATGCTGACAGGCTTTGATTTCTATTTCGTACTATGGCTGACCGTAATTCTGGTCGGCATGTATACGATAAAAGGCGGGCTTTTATCCGTGATGTGGACAGACTTTTTGCAGTGTGCTTTTCTTGTCGGCGGCGGTCTTGTTTTGTTTTTGATTTCGTTGAGCTATATTCCCGGCGGCTGGTCGGCTATGGTACAGGCTGCACCGGAGCGATTCCACCTTTACCGCCCACCGGGTGACAAGATGGCGCCTTTTATAGGCATTATTCTTTTAGCCGTCAATCTCGGCGTTTTTTATCAGGCAACAAATCAGGTAATGATACAGCGCATCTTCGCCGCAAAATCAACTCGGGATGGAATGCTTGGTATGATTTTCGCCGGCTTTATTAACTTCATTCGACCATGCGTTACCGTCTTTCTCGGATTTGTTGTCTATCACTGGATTAATAAGATGGGAAATGCAGAGCCGTTAAGTAAGGCAGACGAAGCATTTCCCTTCGCACTTAAAACATTCGCACCTGCCTGGGGACTGAGGGGTATTGTCTTGGCTGGTTTTCTGGCTGCTATTATGTCAACCATCAGTTCGCTGGTAAATTCCATTGCCACGATTTTCGCTTTGGACGTATATAAGAAAATTCGTCCGCAGGCACCTGACAAAACGATAATCCGGTCGGGCCAGTTGGTCGCCGGTCTTTCTCTGATTATTGCCGGCCTTATGGCCCCGATGATTGAGCATTTTGGTGGAATATTCAAATATTTCCAAACCGGCGTTACTTACCTTGCTACTCCTTTTGCCTGCATATACATAATGGGATTATTCTGGAAGCGAACGAATTACGCCGGTGCTATCTTTGGCCTGGTAGGCGGATTCATTATAACCATACTTTTAGTTATCGGCCTGAACCTTGCAGATATAGAACTGCACTGGGCATATGTCGGCGCTATCGTCCAGGTTCTTACCATACTTGGAATTATTATTGTCTCACTGATGACGGCACCTCCCCCTGAATCGCAGTGGAAACCGTTCCTCTGGAGGCCCTCAATGCTCAGACAATACAACGAAGGTGGCAAAAAAACCCCTTGGTATAAGACTATCACGTTCTGGTATGCTATGTACGCTGCGATTTGGTTTTATGTTTATTGGCGATTCTGGTAATATGAGTTCATTGTTATGGGTTCGTTGTTCATCGACAACGAACAATGAACAATGAACAATGAACAATGAACAATGAACAATGAACAATCTTAAGTATAAGCCGGACTTCGAGAGGGCACAAACCTGCTGGGACGCTTTCTGGAACAGGGAGATAATCGATAGGCCCTGTACGGTTATCTGCGCACAGAACAGTGATAATCCCGTCGAGCCGCCGGGCATACAACCGGTCGGTATTGTCGATTTTGAGCCGGTCTTTTCTCAAATGGACCGGTATCTTCAGACCCACTCTTTCCTTGGCGAGGCGGTCCCCGCTTTTATGCCGGACTTCGGCCCCGACCAGATGGCAGGTTTTCTCGGCGCTCCCATCCGTATTAGTTCTGACGACCAGGAGACGACGAGCTGGGCGGAAAAGGTAGTTGATGACTGGAAATCATTCCTGCCCTTGAGGATTGAGCCGGATAATCCCTGCTGGAAGAGGATGAATGAATTTCACACAGCCGCCCAGGACCGTTTCAAGGGCAAATGTCTGCTCAAAAACATCGATTTACACTCGAACATTGATGTGCTGGCGGCTTTGCGCGGCGCTGAGAACCTGGTTTTTGACTTCATCGACGAGCATGAAATGATGCTGGAAGTTATGAATCAAGTATGCAAAATCTATAAACAGGTTTATATGCAGTTCCATCAATATGGAAATAAGGAAAAATCAGGCACCACCACCTGGCTGCAATCGTACAGCAGGGGGAAACACAATGTAATTCAGGCCGATTTTATCTGCCTGCTCAGCCCGGATTTGTTCCGCAGATTTGTACTGCCGGCGATTGAAGGAGAGGCGGCTTTTCTTGATAACTGCTGTTTTCATCTTGACGGCCCCGATGCTCTGAAACACCTTGACGATATCCTTGCCATAAAGCAAATAGACGCTGTTCAATGGGTACCAGGTGCGGGAAACAAACCGCAGCTTCAGTGGCCGCAACTTCTACACAAAATACAGTCTGCCGGTAAGTCGATTATACTCTATGGTGATTCCGAGCAAATTAAAACAATCCACGGACAATATAAGCCGGAATTAGTGGTATATAATGTAGCCACCAAAACAGAGCAGGAAGGGCTGGAACTGTTGGACTGGCTCAAAAAACATACATAATTTCAGAATCGGATTAAAATCCGAAGATAATCTGTCTCAGCTTTTATACTTCTGGTATCTTCGCTACAGATTTGTTGACAATCCAAGTGATATTCTGACGCTTTGTCTTTGTTGCTGCACAACAATTGTTCAGGTTCTGAGACTGGTAAGCAGTGATAGAGCTGATTGAATGCGATACTGTACAAAATATAGGCTCTTAATCAAGATTAGGTGTTTTTTTGCCGATAAGTGTGCTAAGGGGTAAATTATAAATTCAGCCGGGGGCACGTATGAACGTTTTTATAATAGGCGGGAAAGTTTCAGCTATTTATTGGCGGGGTACCGTGGACAGCTTGCTATAGGATGGCCAGAGTAAGACTGTTTGCAGGGGACTAATCCATGGACATATTCAAATATGCGATGCAGATGGAAAAGGATGGTGAAGATTATTATCGCCAGTTGGCTCAACAGACCTCTAATAAGGGCCTTCAAACTATCCTGACAATGCTCGCGGACGAGGAGGTCAAACACTACAACGCCATACAGAAAGCAAAAACCGGAAAATCACGGATGACTGAGACTACAATCCCGGCCGATGCGAAAAATGTATTTGTTCAAATTAAAGAATCTAACGAGAGTTTTGATTTTGATATCAAACAAACCGGGCTTTACAAGAAAGCTCAGGATATTGAGAAAAAGAGCAGGGATTTCTACTTGAAAAAAGCTAATGAAGTCGAAGAAAAGCACCAGAAAGAGCTTTTTCTTAAGTTGGCTGATGAAGAAAAGAGACATTATCTCTTATTGGATAACATAATTGAATTTGTATCTATGCCGGAAACCTGGCTCGAAAATGCGGAGTTTTTCCATTTCGAAGAGTATTAACCCTCAAAAAGCGGGGTGTGGAACAGTTCTTTTCTACAAAATCTGCAGATGCCGTGCAAAAAAACATGGAGGCGGCAAAGGCCGGTTACGACCTTGGCAGTCTTTTTCGTTTTCTGAGCAAAAACCGCTTTATTGTAAGCCATCCGTAACTTAGGGTTTTAGTATTGCAGGAAAATTAGATTTGGGGTACACTACTTTTTTGGCAAAGTAACGTTAAAAATAGTAGAAAAAAACAAAATTTATGGAACAGAAGGCCGGTTTTGCGCATCTCTTTAGTAGAGAGCCAGACCTCTGTGGGAAGGACGAGTATTTGGAGAAAAGGCAAAATTCGCTTGCTGACCGGCTAAAAGCAGGAAGCCATGAAGCCGCAGCCGAGCTTGTTGATATATACTATGAGCAGGTATATCTGTTTATGAGAAGGCTTGGCCATAGCTGCCAGGTGAGCGAGGATCTGACCCAGGAAAGCTTTCTCCAGGCTTGGCAACATGTAGGCCAATTGAGAAGCGGCAAAGCGTTAAATAGCTGGCTGTATCGGATTGCCGGCAATGTTTCAAAACTGTATTGGCGCAGGCACAAGGGTAGTGATACAGTCAGTATCGAAGGGATTGATGAGCCAGACGGCAACGAAGTTGAGTATGACAGGATAGAACAAGACGAGCAGCTTAGCGAGTTGAAAAATGCTGTTGCGAGGCTGCCGATAAAACTGAGGCAGGCCGTTGTTTTACATTATATGCAGCACTTGACTATTGCCGAAGCAGCCGAAGCAGCAGGGATAAGGGAAGGCACGTTCAAAAGCAGGCTAAACAGAGCATTAAAAGCCTTGAAAAGGCAGGTTATCTGAAGGGCGCCCATTTTGTGATTCGTCGCAAAAAAAAGCCCCGAGAAATATGGAAAGCTGTGATGAGAGAGGAAAAATTGGAAAAATTACTGAATGAATTGGCCCAGAGAACAGCAGAGCCGGTTCGTCCTGGTCTTTCTGAAGATATAAAACACCATATCCCACACAGGCTTAGGCCGCATAAAAGCGGGATGGATACTATCAGTATTGTGATAGATTTGAGGATAAGTAAGCTAACCGCAGCGGCGGTGATAATTGTAACGATGGTTTTGTGTGCGCAGTTCCTTGGCGGTCGAGATTCGACAGACGGCAGTATAATTCAAGACAGTAAGCTATTGGCAAAATATTGGCTGAGTGGTAAAGAGGCCGACAGAAACGATGTGTTGGTGGACAGGTCAAAATTCTACGAGTATTTAGTCCATCAGGGCAGGGATATTGCGTATTACGGCAATAGCATCGACCCGGAAGATAGTAATGCGGTGCTGATGCAATGGAAACTTCCCGATGGCAGGTATAAGGTGATATTCGGAGATTTGCGTGAAAAAGAAGTCAGTGCTGAAGAGCTAATAGAGCTGCAAACGCGGATGTTGCAAAAGAAAACAGAATGAGTAATGAATGACTAAAGGCAGTTGTTTTTATTGCTTGAATTGAGGAGGATTGTATGATAGGATGGTTAAGTTGTAAACATAAACAGTGGTTTTGTGAAAATAGAGCTTTGTAAAACTTGTTTTTTTAAAAGTGAAAGGTAAGAGAATTATTATGGACAGACGAAGAGGATTTACGTTAATAGAACTTCTGGTGGTGATTTCCATTATTGCATTATTGATGGCGATATTAATGCCGACACTGTCAAGGGTAAGGAGACAGGCAAAGGCAGTTGCTTGTCAGCAACAACTGGGGCAATGGGGCAAAATGTTTATGATGTACACGATGGATAACAACGGCTATTTCATGAGAGGCTGGGTCAGTAACCAGAGCAGTCCAAAACAACAGACGAATGATTACTGGATTAACGCACTGCGGCCGTACTATAAGAAGCAGGGCGGTATAATGCTCTGCCCGATGGCCACGAAACCTCGGATTGATATTGATGGCAATGCGACAGGGGCCCGGAATCCGTTCGCGGCATGGGGCAAGGTTGCCAAGGGGGATACATGGGCACAGAACCCACCCCTTCGTTATATCGAAGGTGATTACGGCAGCTATGGGATAAACATGTACGTTTATGATCCGCCGGTAGGAACGGACAATTCGTGGTACACTGTCGGCATACCGGATTTTGATAAACTTGCCTGGAGAACTCCCAATGTCAAAAATGCAAATAGAGTGCCTTTGTTTCTGGATTCGGCGCATCTTCAAACCGCCCCATTAGCCGTCCATTCGCCTCCGGAATATAGTGGCGACCAAAGTAATGCGTATGGGAAGGAAACAATGCAGCATGTCTGCCAAGACCGGCACGATGGATATGTGAACGGCGTTTTTTTGGATTTCACTGTCAGAAAGATTGGACTTAAGGAGTTGTGGAAGTTGAAATGGAGTCGCAATTTTGATATAAATGGGGTCTGGACATTAGCTTACTATAGTAACCCGGCTGATTGTGCCGATAAGTGGGATAAAGCGGCACCCTGGATGAAAAATATGCCAGAGTACTGAAAACAATCGACCGTTGTACAAAAAAGGCCCACCTTAAAGATGGGCCTTTTTTATTGGTTCGCAGCTAAAAGTAACTCGTTATTTGTTAATAGATAATAGCTGTTGCCTCTTCAATTTTCCTGATGACCGCAGTGGCGTCGGCAGGGTCGGATATATAGCCGTCAAAGCCTTTCTGCAGCAGAGCGGCTGACTCAGAATCGCTTAACTGGTTCACAATGGCCATAATTTTGATGGTCTGTAAATCCTCATTGGCGTGGATGCTTTCGCAAATGCCTGTTGCATCTATGTCCTTGGCTAAAAAGTTTATCAGGAGAACATGTGGAACAAATTTCTGTGCGATTGCGCCGGTCTCAAAATTGCTCCGGACGGTTCGCACTTCGTAATTGGCTTTGGTTTGCAAAGTATCTGCCAGAGTCGAGGCCGAATCGTCGTTGCTGTCAACTATCAATACCCTGATTTTGCTGACAGGAAGTGCTGTAGCAGGCATATTGTGTACTTTCATAAAGCGAATTAATTCGCTGAGCGGTATTCGTCGGTCCTTGCTGCCTGGTATGCGATAACCCTTTAGCTGGCCGTTATCAAACCACTTCGAGACCGTTCGAGGGGCAACATTACAAATCCTGGCCACATCGCCTGTCGTCAGTACGTTTTTCCCTTTTGCCATTTCTTTATCCCCATAACCACATATTTACGCTATGTGTTATATTCCTATTCGGCCTTAAATCACGGGCATTTAACACGAAAATTGCAATTTCCCAACTTAGCGGCAAATAAGCGGCTGTCTCTGTAATACTACGTCCCATAAGTGCTTTCGGTTTTCACAGAAAGAGGTAAAATTGGAAACCGAAAGTACATAGAAAGTAAAGCAAAAGTGACCTTATTCCGTTGACACGGAGCAGCCCGTGAGGAAATGTTTTTGATTTATCGGTCGTAAGCTGTACAATACAAAGCGCATAGTGCTCTGTTTTGTAATTTGACGGGCTGTCATTGCGAGCGGAGCGAAGCAATCTCAAATCTAACGGTTGAGATTGCCGCGGCCTTTCAGGCCTCGCAATGACAATTAGTGTCTTGGTGGCAAAGAATACAGAATACAGGAGACAGAATACAGGAAAAACTTAGCCACGAATGGACACGAATAAATAAATAATCATTTATCATTTGAAGGACTGTCATTGCGAGCGGAGCGAAGCAATCTCAAATCTAACGGTTGAGATTGCCGCGGCCTTTCAGGCCTCGCAATGACAACTCCTCGATTGAGCAGTAACAGAGCAATAGGTCATAATCGCACAAGTCATAAGTCTTGTGCGCCATCGCTCTTTGTTGTGGAGGTTTTTATGCAGATATATTTGTCTCGGCCGGATATCACCGAAAAAGAAATCGCTGCGGTCTGTGCGGTACTTCGCAGTCCCAGCCTTTCGCTTGGTCCTAAAGTGGTTGAATTTGAAGATGCTTTTGCCAGGTATATCGGCAGTAAACGTGCCGTGGCTGTTAATAGCGGAACCAGCGGCTTGTTTCTATGTATGCTGGCATTGGGGATTGGACAGGGTGATGAGGTCATTACTACGCCTTTTACTTTCATTGCCTCAGCAACTTCTATTATGATGGCCGGTGCCAGGCCGGTCTTTGTTGATATCGACCCGGTAAGTTTGAATATCGATGCTGCTAAAATCGAATCGCAAATTAGTGACAAAACAAAAGCCATTTTGCCGGTAGAAGTTTTCGGCAACCCGGCTGGTTTTAATGATGTCTGCGAAATTGCTCAAAAGCACAATCTGGTGGTAATTGAAGACAGTTGTGAGGCATTAGGCTCTGCATTGAATGGGAAAAAAGCCGGCACATTCGGCACGATGAGTGTATTTGCATTTTATCCCAATAAACAGATAACCACCGGTGAGGGCGGAATGATTTTGACCGACGACGATTGTTTGGCCGATGTTTGCGTATCGCTTCGCAATCAGGGCAGGGCCAGGGGTAATAGTTGGCTCAGTCATGAACGGCTGGGCTATAACTTTCGGCTCAGTGACATCAATTGTGCCATTGGGATTGTACAGCTTTCAAGGATTGATGAAATCAAGGCCAAGCGCAGGCAGGTTGCAAAATGGTATCAGGAAATACTGGCAGACGATGATAGATTAATAACGCCTGCCGAGGCGGATGATTGCGAGATGGACTGGTTTGTGTTTGTTGTTCGGCTTGCGAACAGGTTTGCGAGGAAACATCGCGACAGAATCTTAGAAGCAATGAGAAGCCGAAACGTTCAGGTCAGCAATTATTTTCCGCCGGTGCATCTGCAGCCCTTTATCAAAGCTGAGTTTGGCTACAGTAAGGGTGATTTTCCTGTTACCGAATCTGTATGCCAGAGTACTATCGCTTTGCCGTTTCATAACAATCTGACAAGGGATGAGGTGGCGATTGTCTGCAGGAAGTTGAAAGAAACTCTGGATATTTACTGTTGACTATTTACTATTGCTACCGCCTTGCTTTTCAACAGTTAATTTTCAATACCAAATAGTCAAATTCTATTTGGCAAACCGGTTTTTTTATCTTAAGTTTTCAGTAGAGACAGATGTATGGGACCGCTTGGGGGCGACCGATAAAGGTGTTTTTAGAAGGGGGAAACTTATATGCGGGGCTGGAGGATCAAACTCATATTCTTGCTGATAGTCTATTTTGCCGGCTTTGCGACCGCAATTTATACTCTGGCTCCGGTGCCTGAAAATCAATCCCGTCAGAGCAGCGAAAAAACCTTTGTCAATTCGGTGTTAAAATCAAACGAATTCGCCCAATCTTTTAACGCTGGGATGCACAGATTTCTTGGTTCTGCTAAAGATGCCGCCTGGCGTGCAGGCAGATTTATAAGGCAAAAATCCCAGGAAAGTGAAAAGTAAGAAAGAAAATGGACTCTTAAATTGCTAACATCTACTCCTCGTTGGCCGTGGGTCTCGGTGATTCACGGCCATTTTTTTGAGTTCATACGTGATGAGTTATTCGGTAGCAACCATCCACAGAAATGTGCGAAAGATTCTTGATATTATCTCGTTAAAAGCACATTATACCGATACCCCATACCCTTCAATCCCACCATAAAATCTGTATCCAGCAGTACCAACATCACCTCTTACCGGTCAATCATTGTCTTGAGCGGCCATCCTGATATTTCTCGAAGTTGGGAATTGTACTTGCGTTTTTGCGGCAGGAAAGATAAAATAATGAAAGTTGGCCAAGAGGCTGTACCGGCAAAAAAATAAACTCTGAAATTCTGTATAACGAGTAGGTATCGTACGCAGAGGCGTAAGGAATAAAGTATGACTATGGAGATTGACGCTGTGGCAGGGGGGTCGGAGAGACCGAGTCAGTGTACGCGTGAGGTTCTTGTCGAGCAGATTCTTTGGCTGATACGGCTGCGCTGGATTGCTGTGGTGGGTATAGTAATTGCTGCCGTGGGAGGCCGTTTTCCTTTTCCCGTGCTGACGAGCACACAGCCCATCTATATCTGTGCCGGCCTACTTTTACTATGCAATATTTTTTACTTTTGTATGGCGACCAAGAAAGCCGCTGATGCCGGGCCAAAAGATATTGTGCTGGGGATGGTACAGGTGGAAGTGGATTTGGTCATTCTCACAGCAGTGCTTTATTTTTCAGGGGGAGTGGTTAACCCGTTTTTCCTCTTTTATATCTTTCATATCATCATAGCAACGATAATACTACCAAGGGGTCTGTCATTTGCCGTCGGAATGACGGCCATATTATTGTTTGGTCTGCTGGCTGTCAACGAACTGGAGGCAGGAAGGTGGCTGCGAATTTACCCGCTACAGCTTTCTACCGCGGGCGGGTTGTGGAGAAATCCGGTATATGTGTTCAGCGCCTTTGTGGCATTCGTCTGCACGGTGATGCTGGCCCAATACTTGACGAGAATGATCATTAAGCGAATGAGAAGCCAGGAGTTGAAGGCATCGCGTAATAATGATGTACTCAAAGCGGTTATCAACGCAATGGCTGAAGGACTGATTTTTCTCACCAGTGACGGCAATATAGCGATTTGCAATCCTGCAGCAAAACGGTGGGGAAAAGACGGTCATATCGGAAAGAATAATGATTCGCTCGAGCATTTTCCGAAGGTACTGAGTGAGCATATGAAAGGTCTTTATACCGGCGCTGATAAAGCGGCAGATACGAAGCGTGCAATTGAGTTCGACACCGCTGGTCCCCAGCATCGCTATATCGAGGCAAAGAGCTGTCCTGTTGTCGGTATCGATGGACAACAACTGGGATACGTTATCGTAGGCCAGGACTTGACCGAGCATAAAAAATTGGAGAAGGACCTGTTAGAGCGAACCGAAGAGGTGACAGAAATTAACGAAATGTTGAAGATGACACGAGTAGAGATGGCACAGCGTGAGAAAATGGTCGCGATAGGTCAGATGGCCACGGGTATCGCTCATGAAATAGGTAATCCTCTTGCAAGTCTGTCTTCGGTGGCGCAATATTTAGGCAGAAAACTAAACACGCACGAAGAAAAAGAGCATATTCTGGTTATAAGACACCATGTGAACCGTATTTCCAGTATATTGAAACGTATGCTGAGCTTATCACGACCAGCCACGGTTGAGTATAAATGGACAGATATTAATGAGTTGATAGATAGTACGTTGTCACTTGTCAGATTTGACAGACGTATGCGGTCGATTACTATTAAGAATATCGCCAGTCCCGACTTGCCAATGGTGTGGTTGAATCCGCAACACTTTGAGCAGGTGCTTCTAAACATATTTATAAATGCGTTGGATGCGATGAATGCCAAGCATGGCGAGCAGGAAGACATTCTTGAGATAACAAGGGACTTTAAGGATGAAATGGTTGAGATTCGGGTCAGTGATACGGGTATTGGAATGAGTCCGCAGGTTTGCAGGCGTGCTTTTGAGTCGTTCTTTACTACCAAAGAAATTGGTAAGGGCACCGGCTTGGGACTTTTTATAAGCTATAACCTTGTTGCTGAACTCGATGGCACCATTGCGCTGGAGTCCGAGCCGGGCAACGGAACCACCGTAATAATCAGAATTTCGACAAGACCCAAAAAAGACCTGATTGGTGGTGAGCAATGAGAAGTGAAATATTGTTGGCGGACGACGAAGTAACTTTCAGAGAAACCCTCGCAAAGGTACTCCGAGAAGAAGGAATGGCAGTTACAGCCGTGGGCGATGGTATGGACGCAATAAATGCCATTATGAAACAGCCATACGCTGTGGCGATACTGGATATCCAGATGCCGGGCGCAGATGGGATAAAAGTGCTGCGCGAAATAATGAAAATAAGGCCTGAAGTGCGTGTGATAATGATAACAGCATACGGTACGGTTGAGATGGCTGTTGAGGCCATCAAGCTCGGCGCATGTGATTATGTGATGAAGCCGGTAATGTTCGAAGACATATTGACAAAAATCCGACAGCATTTACGGTATCTTCAGTTGCGGGAAGAAAACCAGGAACTGAAACGCGAGCTGAGCGGAAAGTTTGATATTGGGCAGATCATAGGCCAAACCTCGGCAATGCAGCAGGTTTTTGAAATGATTCGCAAGGTCGCCCGGACCAAAAGTAACGTGTTAATAACAGGCCAAAGCGGTACCGGCAAGGAGTTAGTTGCTCACGCGATACATTCTTTGGGCGACAGAAACGGCAGGCGATTCGTCGCCATTAACTGTAGCGCAATACCTGAGACACTGCTTGAGAGCGAATTGTTCGGACACAAAAAGGGAAGCTTTACCTCTGCTGTCCAGGACAAAAAAGGGCTTTTTGAGAGCGCTAGTGATGGAACTTTGTTTTTGGATGAGATTGGTTATATGCCAATGACCTGTCAGGTAAAACTGCTCAGAGCTGTGGAACACAGGCAAATAATGCCGGTAGGCTCTACGGAACCTATCGATATTGATTTGCGACTGATAGCTGCCACCAACAGAGACCTGGCCGAAGAGATAAAAAGGGAACGGTTCAGAGAGGATTTGTATTACAGGATGAATGTTGTCGGAATCCACCTGCCGCGACTGCGAGACAGGAAGGAGGATATTCCGCTGTTGGTTGAACATTTCATAAAGAAATATAATCTTGAAATGGGAAAGCAATGTGTAGGAGTAAGTGATGAGTGTTTACGGCTGCTTATGAGTTATGAGTGGAAAGGCAACATAAGAGAGCTGCAGAATGTGATTGAGCGGGCGGTAATATTTGCCGAAAATGATGTTATAGAGACTTGCGATATCGGATTGATAGGGTCCGGGACAATAGGTTTGAGCGAAAAAACCGAGAACCTGCAGGCTGCTGTCAAAGCATACGAGAGAGAACAGATATACCGAGTGCTGAATAAGTATGATTGGAACAAAACTGAAGCTGCAAAGGTTTTGGGCGTTGGTTTGTCAAGTTTGTACAGGAAGATTGATGAATTGGAAATTAAGAATAGTCCGTAGTTTAATAGGCCGCAATCAACGTGCAATGAGGTAAAAAAGATGAAAATTACAAAAGCTACCGCTTATGCTTTACACGCGCTGATGTATATGGCCAGGCATATCACACAGTTGCCTGCTACGGCCAGTACCATAGCCAAAGCAGAGGGTATTCCGCCCGGATATCTGGCTAAGATATTGCAAAGGCTGGTAAAAGCAGGTTTCGTTAAGGTTGTGCGAGGTTCCAGCAGAGGATACGTTTTTACCAGACCACCGGAAGAAATCAACCTTCTTGAGCTATTTGAAGTTATTGAGGGTGGGCCGTTATTTAACAGTTGTCTATTGAAATACTGCAATTGTGGCGGAACGCCGGAGAGCTGCTGTATTTACGCTCAGTGGGTTAGTGCCACAAAGAGATTTACAGAGCTGCTTGCGGAAACTTCTTTATCAACCGCTGCATGGCAGCATCCGGAGCACCGTTTTTACAGCCTGCCGGAATCGCTTAAGGCCGCAAAGAACAAGGCAAAACCGAAGCCGGCCAAATCAAAAGCAGGGGTTTCGTAGCCCGTCCACCTCCTGCAGAGTCAAAAAACGCTAAAATGAACTTTCTAAACTGCTGCTTAAGGCAAATGAAATAATAACTGAGACATAAAAAGGGTTGATAATGAGAACCAGTATTAAGTCCAAACTATATTCGGTATTCGCCGGTATCAGCATAGCAGCATTTGCTGCTATACTATCATTGACTAACCAGGCCTGGGCGGCTCCTGCTGGAGCGGCGCATCGTTCGCTTTTGACCGGACCCTGGGAACTCGTGGTTAAAATGGGCATGGAGAAAGCCGGGCTGCTTTTTCCAGTTACAGTTTCGGATGAGAATAAGCCCGAAAAACTTGACAGTATTCTGCCTGTTATGGGGATGCCAATCAATATCAGACTCGAACGATATGTACCTGACTTGAAGTGGGAAACCACCGCTGTCGAACAGCCTGGCGGGATGATTGTTGCAAAATTAACAGTTAAAGGTAAGGACCTGGAGCAGGATATCTGGCTGAGCCCAGGCGACCCGGATAGACAATCAATATCCTCCAGCATCGGAAGTGTCGCAATAAAAAAAATCCATAATGCTAATATCATCGAAAAACTGGTGCGTGAACTAACCCATCCTCAGGCTGTTGGCATTATATCAGCCTGGCTTGATGATACTAATTCACCACTTGAGTATGCAGCTAATCCGGCAGAAACAATAACCATGCCAAAGTCCAAATACAAACTGAGCGTCCTGGAATATGTACCACATTATTCGATTGATACCGAAACAAAAGAAGTGGTCAGCCGGTCGGATAAACCTGTTAATCCTGCAGTCAAAGTTGGTGTCGATGATGGAGAGAATACTTATGAACAATGGCTTTGGTCGAAGTTTCCGTCATCCCCACATAAGGAAACAGAACTTGCATTGCGCATGGAGTTTACCAGTTTTGACCTCGGTGGTACAGAAGGAAAATACATTCTTGTAGTAGCGGACGGCTCTGAGCCGTGGTTGCTTTTTTCCAATAAGGGGAAAACTCAGACAGAAAAAGCCACGCTCGGCCGAGCTTATCCTTTCACAGATAAGGAGTATTCTTTCAGTATTGAAAAGATTTTCGACAGTGCAGTCGTCAAAACAGATTGGAAAAACAAATCTGAAAACCTGCTCAATCCTGCTATTATCGCAACGATTGAGTATGACGGCACAGCACAACAGGCTGTTTTGGAATTCAATAAGCCATATCATTATAAAACCAAATTTGGAACAATGGTGCTTCTTTACAAACGTCAAAAGAGTAGTTATTGAGATACGAGAATTGATTATGGAAAAGCCGAGATATGTATTAGTAATTTTTTTAATGGTAGTACCCGGTGTATTTGCGGTGGAAAAACCGACCTCACCGCAGCAAACCTGTGTTACAAGCCAATGTCATGCTGATTATAGTAAAAAAAGATATGTACATGGGCCGGTCGGTCTTGGTGATTGCGAAGTGTGCCACGAAACGGTGGATGAAAAGAAACATACGTGGCAGCTTACAGTTGAGCAGAATGAGCTTTGTGAAAACTGTCACTCAGACCAGACGACAGGGAAGAATCTGCATAAAGCTCTCGATATGGGCGCGTGTACTCAATGTCATAATCCGCACAGCAGTGATAATAAATTTTTTCTTGTGGAGCCGACAGTTGCCCAGCTTTGTCAGAATTGCCACCAGGTTGCCGAAGACGCCAAATTTCTGCATGGGCCGGTGGCGGCGAAGGAATGTACCATCTGCCATGAACCGCACAGTTCGGACTACGAAAACTTGTCGGTAATGGCGCCCTCGGAACTTTGTTTTTCCTGCCACTTGGTGACAAAGAATGAGCTAACGAAATTTGAATTTGTTCACGAGCCGGTAGAAAAACAGTGCGTTAGCTGCCATGATGCACATGGTGCAGATAATTCAATACTGCTTAAAGCCCAGGCGCCTGAATTGTGTTATCCGTGCCACGAAGATATAAAAGAGGTGGCGGAAAACTCGAAATACCGGCACAGTGTCGTGACCGAGCAGGGTGGGTGTCTGAAATGCCATACTCCGCATGCCTCTACTGTTGAATATGAGCTAAGGGCTGACCCGATGACGCTTTGTACTTCGTGCCATAATAAGCCGGTTGGCATAGGTAAAGATAAAGTAATCGAATCCTTCACAGACCAGATTAATGGCAAGAAATTTCTGCATGGGCCGGTGGCCCAGAAAAATTGCGAGGGCTGCCACATCAGTCATGGCAGCGAATACTTCCGGCTACTGACAGAAGAATACCCTCCACAGTTTTATGCGCCGTTCAGTACGGATAATTACAAACTTTGCTTTAGCTGTCATCCGGAGAGCCTGGTTCTCACAAAACAAACATCCGAACTGACCGATTTTAGAAACGGTGATTTGAGCCTGCACTATTTGCATGTAAATAAGCAGCGGAGAGGTCGAACGTGCCGTTCCTGCCATGCGACTCACGCAAGCAATTTGCCCAAGCATATTCGCAAAAGCGTCCCTTACGGAATGTGGGAGCTGCCTATACAATTTGAAAAGACCGAGACCGGAGGCAGTTGTAAGCCGGGCTGTCATTTGCCTTTTGCCTACGACCGCCAGAAGCCGGTTGTGTACAAGAGACCATAGATAAGGCCGGACTCAGAGTCCAGGCTGGAGCTTTAGAGAGCAGGGATCCTTTTATATGCTGTCAGCGAAAGAAAATAATCTGCCTGCAATTCTTATCTTTGCCGTAACAGCACAAGTGCTGCTTTTAGCTATTCCGAGCCAAGCCCAGTTACGAAAGATGAAAGTTGCCGATGAAATGCCGGAATTTTCTCTGACCGAGCCGAACGGACCTGTATTTACCTATAAACATAATCGTAAGCGTGTGTTAGCCATTGCCTTTCTATCGGCAAAACAAAAACAGTCAAAACATGCAGTCGTTGATATCAAAGGAATTATTAAAGACCTGCGTGAAAAAGCTGAACCTTTCGATTTTGTGGGCGTGATGAGCGGGCTGACAAAAAAAGATTTTTTCGATTCGGACAAGGCGAATCCGAAAGTTACTTTTCCGATACTGCTCGATACAGAATACCAACTGTGGGGCAGGCTTGGGATAATAGCAACGCCAACGGTACTGATTGTTGGAAAAGATGATAAAGTTTTATGGATAAAAGCAGGATATGGTTATGACTTTGCTCCTGCTTTGCGGTCTCACTTAAGTCAGGTACTGGGTATCATTCAGCAGAGCGTGCCCGAAGAATCAACGCAGGTCAAAACATTAACTAATGGTACCGTCGAGGCACGTATGAGAAGACATCTTCGGACAGCAAGGATGCTTGAGGATAAAGGTCGATTCGAGTCCGCTATCTCTGAAGTACGCAAAGCTGAAAAACTTGACCCTAATTCGATTGAAGTGGCGCTCGAACTTGGGGAACTGTTATGCACGACCAACCAAAGCAGGGCAGCTCTGGATGTGATTGGCAAGATAAAAACTACCACAAAGGCGGAAAACGCAAAACTGTTTTTAATATCCGGATGGGCAAAACGACAAATGAGCGAACTTGACGCCGCTGAAAAACTTCTACTTAAAGCAACAATTCTGAATCCCAAATCCAGCCGTGGATTTTATGAACTGGGTAAGGTTTATCAGGGCAGGGGGGAAGCAGAAAAGGCTATGCAATCCTATTATAAGGCTCTGAGGCAGATTTTTGCTGAGCCGGCAGAGACAAATTTTTCTCAGCAACAGTAAGAGCGGAGACCACATATTCCCATGTTTGGGAAAAAAGAGGCCTTCCCGCTGTTTTCAAACCGATTTTTTCATTTTTTATTCCGTGGTAAGTGATTTTATAGGCGGAACTTACAAAATTAGACTTTCATTGGGGTAATGTCGGTGAAAATATGGCACGGACGTTGCGTTAGTTTTCAATGTGGCAGCGGGTAAGGTGCCCGCAGAGAATTATAACGAGTTTAGTTTGGAGAAATATTATGAAGAAGATGAGTGGAAGGAAAGTTGGTTTGTTTGTGGTTCTGGCGGCATTGTTTATGCCGGTGACGGTAATGGCGGTGCACTCGGATTATGGTTGTGACGGTTGCCATGCACCGCATGATGCAAGCGCTCTGCCAGGCGTACCTTTGTGGAGTGGTCGCGAGACAACGACAACATTTACGTCGTTATATTCGAGCGATACTCTGGATGCTGTTCCGGGCCAGCCCGACGGTGCTTCAAAACTCTGCCTGGGCTGTCATGACGGTGTTACCGACCCTAACTACGTGTGGATGGGGGCAGACGTAACTTTTGGCGCCGACGAACTCGCTGATACGCACCCGATATCATTTGTTTACGATTCAGCATTAGCTACCGCTGACGGTGCGTTGAAAGACCCATCGGAGGATAGCGGGCTTGGTGGAACTATTTATGAGGACCTGCTGCATTCGACTGGCAAAGATCGGAAGAGCACACGTCTGAACTCCAGTCACATGCCTTTATCTCGTATGCCGGCGTCTGCTTGAAAAAAAAAAATGAGACAAAACCGTATTGCCGACAGAGATGCAGATGACCCGTCTGAA
>CAJVYN010000013.1 GCA_913009355.1 uncultured bacterium
GACTGGAGTTCAGACGTGTGCTCTTCCGATCTGTGGAATGGTATTTTAAGGAGATATTACCCTTATTCGTTCTTGCAAGTATTTTTATCTGGTTAGGTAAGATTACCAACCTTTTTGGTCTTGTGGTGAGATTATTGGAGCATCCTGTGCAATGGATAGGTTTGCCGAAAGAATCGGCAATGGCGTTTTTATTTGGATTTTTCAGAAGGGACTTTGGTGTCGCGGGCCTCTATGATTTGAAAAAATCAGGGGTGCTTACAGGGGTTCCTTTGGTTGTATCGGTAGTTACGTTAGCCCTTTTTCTTCCCTGTATCGCCCAGTTTTCTATGAATATTAAAGAAAGAGGTCTAAAGACAGCCCTTCTTATGGCCGGCTTTATCTTTCCCTTTGCTTTCCTGGTGGGGGGATTGTTAAACTTGATATTGGTTGGGTTGGGGGTTAGTCTATGAAGTGTCCTTTATGCGGATTGGAGTTTGACGAGAAGCAGGCTCAAAGGGCCTGTAGGGGCTGTATTATTGCCAAATCCTGTAACTTAGTAAAATGCCCGAATTGTGGATATGAATCGGCTATGGAGTCAAAGCTGGTCAGGAAAATAAAAGAATGGAGAGATAAGAGAAGATGAAGTTATCTGATATAGCAGAAGAGATTTTGGAGACCCTGTGGATTTCCCAGGAGGAGAAAGGCAATGTTGAAACAAGCTTGAAGAAGATAGCCCTGGACGGCAATGCCATCGCTGAACTTACAAAGATAGGATATATATCCGTGGAAAATGATAAAATAAGACTGCTTGATAAAGGCAAAGAATATGCTCAAAGCACTGTTCGTCGGCATAGACTTGCCGAGCGGCTGATGGTCGATATTCTCCAGCTTAAGGCGGATTTGGTAAATAAGACCGCCTGCCGGTTTGAGCATATGCTCCAGCCGGGAGTTGAAGAGAATGTTTGCGTACTATTGGGACATCCCAAGCTCTGCCCTCATGGAAAGCTGATTCCTCAAGGCAAATGTTGTTTGGAATCGAAATGGGTAGTAGAAGCAAGTGTAAAGTCACTGACGGCCCTGGAGCCGGGGCAGATGGGCAAAGTTGCTTATATTCACACCGGCGATGATAAAAAATTGCAGAAGCTTATGGTTATGGGGGTGCTGCCGGGTATGGGGATTTGCCTTTTGCATAAACTGCCTTCCTATGTTTTCAAGATTGGCCATACTCAGGTAGCTGTAGATAAAGAGATGGCAAGTGATATCTATGTGAGATTGGAGAAATAGTCAACTTTGGCAGCTTAGTAATAATCCAAAGCTTCGGTTAATTTCCCCCGCCACTCAACCAATTCTCTATCAAAAAAGCTAAATCCGCCCAGTCCACATTCCCGTCAGGTTCAGAGTCAGCCCCCGCGCACCAATCCGGAGATTCGCATCCCATATCGAGCCAATACTGTGTCAACACAGCAAAGTCAGCAAAGTCAACCCGATCATCTCCCGTCAAATCCCCCGGCAAGCGATCTGGGATTGTCCCAAGAATCCACGCAGTATAAGAGCTGACACGCACAGCGTCTAAGCTGTCGGGTGGGTTGAACCAGCTCTCTCCACTATTGTCAGTAACACCTCGCGACAGGCCGGCAACTTTCCACTCGTTGCCGTCGTAGATAAACCATCCGCCGCCGGAATCCCACTCTGCCATTGCCGCTTCGTACGGCTGCACACCGGGCCCATTGAAGTCGGCTATAATTACGTCCGAAATACGGCCGGCGATGTCTTCGGCATTTCCTGTCCCGTTGACCTTGTTCTGGCCCCAGCGCTGTGTCTGATTGCTGCTTCCTGACCAGGTGTAACCGTATGAGTCGAGCAGGATGCCCCGACCTTTGCCATAGCCGCCCATTACTATCTCTTTGTTAGTCTCATTGGTATATTCGTAAATGCCGACGAAACTTGTCAGGTTTGCGCCGTAAAGTTTTGCTATTCGCAGATCAACCGTATCACAATTCCAAATCTCGGTAACAATATAAGTATTACCGCCAATCTCGACCGGTGTATTGATACCGCCGCCCTGATGCCGCGTTGTTATTACGCAGTTCGATGACACCGCTACGCAGGAAGCGTTACTGCCCCAGCGTCCAACCACGTTGGGGTCGGGCCTGCCCGTCCAGTTCGCCAGGTTCGGCTCGCCATCAGGATGCAAAACAATACCCAAAGCCGGCCCAGCTCCATAAAATAAAAGTACTACTGCAAGCAACAGGGTTGCCATTTTGCAAAAAATCTGTGAGATGGGGTCAGGCCCATATATTGAGCTTTCCTGTGCTTTATGCTTCATAACCTTAAGATGAATCAGTGTAAAGTCTTTGTGATGCCTCCCCCCTCAGATATCACCCGTTCACTCCTCTTTTGGCTTCGGCAGCCAATGCTCGGTATTATAACAAATTCACCCAATCAATTGTAGAAAAAAACACAGCCGGTTTCAGCCTACCGGCTTTCCTGACTGTCCTTCTCAAGCCACTTAACAAACTTTGCCAGCCCCTCTTCAAGAGTTGTCCCGGGGTTATACCCCAACTCTCTGACGGCTTTAGTAACATCGGCATACGTGCGTTTCACATCGCCAGGCTGAAGGGGTAAGTATTCTTTGGTTGCCTTTTTGCCGAGTGCCTTTTCAATTTCAGCGATTAAATCATTAACCGTTATCGGTTGTGATTCACCGAGATTATAGATATTAAAGCCGGTACATTTTTGCATTGCTGCAATCAGGCCGTTGATTATATCATCAATATATGTGAAGTCGCGCATCATGGTGCCGTCGCCATAAACAGGGATGGGTTTTCCCTGTTCGATAAGAGAGGCGAATTTGTGGATGGCTAAATCCGGCCTTTGGCGAGGGCCGTAAACCGTGAAAAAACGCAGGCAGGTTATAGAAATTCCGTAAAGATGGTGATAGGTGTGGCAGATAAGTTCGTCGGCCTTTTTGGTTGCAGCATAGGGTGAGATGGGAAAATCAACACAGTCATCTTCGGAGAACGGCACTTTTTTATTGTTGCCGTAAACGCTTGAACTTGACCCGAAAATGAACCTGGCTGTTTTATACTTTTTAGCTGCTTCAAGTAAGACAAGCGTTCCGTTTATATTGACATCGGCATAGAGCAATGGCTGTGCGATTGATGGCCGAACGCCGGCTCTGGCGGCCAAATGCACAATTATTTCGATACCGTCGCCGATCGCTTTGTCCATAGCGTTACTATCACGAATGTCAGCTTCAACGAGCTGGAAATTTTCGCTTTTAAGACAGTCAGCAATGTTTCGGCGTTTGATTTGGGGGTCGTAAAAATCATTGAAATTATCGAGCCCGACCACCTCAAAATCTTCTGCAAGAAGTCGTTCGCATAAATGTGAGCCGATGAACCCAGCCGCTCCCGTAACAAGTGCTTTCATATTATCTTACCTTGTTTTAAAACACAGCGTGTGGTTTTCCCATTATGTCGAATAGATAATGACAGCTCCAATAGCCAGAGGGATTAACACGGTAACCCGGAGCAATAGAACTGAGCGTTTTTGCCACCAGCTAATATAGGATTTACACCTTTCAGTGCCCATCGTAAATACCAGCAATCCCGATATCAGGAAAAGAACACCAAGAGTGAATATCACCCAGAACCGCCTGCATTCACTGGCTCCGAGCAGAAAAACAATCGCCAGCACAAGTCTTATCAGGCCTGCAAGATATATACGCTTACCCTTTTTGAAGAATTCCATCATACGTTTCGGGACATCAGGTTTTAACAGGAATACAATAGCGATAACAACAAAAACTATACCTATGATTTTGATGATAAGGTTCATAGTTTTTACCCTTTTTATTTTCTTCCGATACTATGGTATTCAATTCCTGCTTTTTTAACTATATCCGGATTGTATAGGTTTCTGCCGTCGAAGATGACGGGTTTATTTAGTTTTTTTGCAATAACATCGAAGTCGGGGTTCCTGAATTCCTGCCAATCGGTAAAGATAACCAACGCATCACTATTGACGAGTGCATCATATCCATTTTGGAAGGTCTCAATTTTGCCATCCAGAGCCGCCAATGCCGCCGGGCCGGCTTCCGGGTCATAAGCCTTTATCGACATCGACCGGTCGAGTAATTTCTTTATACAGTAAATTGCCGGCGATTCTCTGACATCATCGGTTTTTGCCTTGAAGGCCAGTCCCCAAACAGCTAATACGGTTTTATCTTCTCGGCCGGCAAAATAATCCTTAATGCGTTTTACAAATCGTTCCTGCGAATTTATATTTACCTGCTGCACTGATTTGGCTATCGTCATTTCAACTCCGTTTTCGGCGCCGGTATGAATCAGCGCCCGAATATCTTTTGGGAAGCAGCTGCCGCCAAAGCCGACACCGGGGAACAGAAAGGACCGTCCAATTCGCGAATCGCTGCCGAGGCCGGCTCTTACCTGTTCGATGTCTGCGCCGATTCTTTCACACAGTGCCGAGATTTCATTCATAAACGAGATTCTCGTTGCCAGCATCGTATTCGCCGCGTATTTGGTCATTTCAGCAGAGACAGGGTCCATAAATAATATCCGGTTGCCTCTTCGCATAAACGGGCTGTACAACTGAGCCATTTTCTCCATAACAGCAGGATTGGTTGTGCCGATGATTATTCTGTCCGGGCGCATAAAATCCTCAACGGCGGCGCCTTCTTTCAGAAACTCCGGATTACTGACATAATCGAATGGTATTTCTGTTTTGGATTTTATAACGTCCGTTACCTTCTTGTGCGTACCTATCGGCACAGTGCTTTTTGTTGCGATAATTCGATAGCCGTTGAGGTTTTCGCCTATTTTGCCGGCGACCGAAAGGATTGCTGATATGTCTGCCGAGCCGTCCGGCGTTGACGGAGTGCCGACCGCAAGGAAGATAATAAGCGAATTGTCCACGCCGTATTTCAAGTCGGTTGTAAAGTGCAGTCGGCCGAGCTTTTCGTTGTGTTTGACCATTTCGGCCAGGCCCGGCTCATAAATAGGAATTACCCCGTTTTTAAGGTTTGTGATTTTCTCGCTGTCTTTATCCACGCAAAAACAATCGTTGCCGGCTTCAGCCAGGCACGCAGCCGTAACCAATCCGACATACCCGACCCCAACTACGCAAATTTTCATTTTATCAGCTCCTGTTATTCAATACGTAAGTTCCATTTTATCTGGTCCTTGCTTTATCGCAGGAGCAGAATATCAAACAAATCACGAAGCCGGCTCATCGATGATTTCTATTATATCAGTATCGACCTCAACGCTTGCCGCCTGGCCGAGCATATTTATCTGTAGAACCAGCCGTGTGTCGGTTTTTGTTCTAACCACGATGCCCTGCAAATCGGCTAAAGGCCCTGTTGTAACCTGGCAGCGCTGTCCTGCTTTGATATACCTGTGCGGCACCAGAGTAGCGCCGGCTCGAAAAGCCTGCTCAACTTGTAACAGATCCTCAAGCAGTTTCTGCTGGTCTTTGACCTCGATTAGATTTGCTACACGATTGGTTCGCAGCACTTCAACCCGCTGGTTCTCATCGCCGCAAAAAAACAGATACCCGCTGAACAACGGCAGAAGCGAGCGTGTTTTTCTGCCCATTCGCCGCTGAACCTTCCAGTTCATAGGGAGAAAGTAGCTGATATCTTTGCGAATCAAATCGTGTGCCAGGGCTTTTTCGTTTCTGCTTTTGGTATGAGCAACCCACCACAGGCCGGCAAAATCACAGAGAGATTTTTCTTCAGGCCAGATAACCGGTGGATTTTCGTCTGGTTTAAGCAGCTCTATGCTCCCGGGTTCTCATTTTGCGACAAATCGCAAAATGGGGACCCTCTAATCTGATTCGTAAAATTTAAGTACCGTCTCAGCGACGTATTCAATTTGCCCTGGTAAAAGTTCAGGATAGACCGGCAGCGACAAAACTTCGCTGCAAAGCCGTTCAGCAACAGGCAAGTCACCTTCTTTGTAGCCAAGCTTACCGAAGCAGTCCTGCAGGTGCAATGGCTTTGGATAAAAAACCGATGAGCCGATTTCGTTTTCAGCTAAGAACTTTTGCAACCGGTCTCTTTCGGGTACGGCAATAGTATATTGATGATAAATACTGACGTTGTTCGAATCAATCTTTGGCGGCTTGACTTCTGAGGCGGCGAAGATATTGTCATAGAGTACGGCATTTTGTCTTCGTTTTTCATTCCACTTGTCGAGGTATTTAAGTTTCACGTTTAAGACTGCCGCCTGGATACTATCGAGGCGGAAGTTACCGCCGATTGTTTTATAGGAGTATTTTGCATTTTCTCCGTGAGTGCGGAGGAGTTTTATTTTTTCGGCAAGTTTTTTATCGTTGGTTGTCACCAGTCCGCCGTCGCCGAATCCGCCGAGATTTTTAGTAGGGTAGAACGAGAAGCACCCTAAACAGCCGAAATTGCCGCACTTTACCTCGTCTTGTGTTGCACCTATCGCCTGTGCAGCATCTTCGACAACAGCAAGGTTGCAGCGTTTGGCAATTTCCATAACGGGTTTCATTTGAGCGAGTTGGCCGAACAAATGCACCGGTATAATCGCTCGTGTTTTTTCAGTTACCTTTTCTTCGATACCGCCGGTGTCAATGTTGTAAGAGTTTGGCTCGACATCTACGAAGACCGGCTTGCCGCCAAGTCTGGCGACAGCGCCGGCTGTGGCGAAGAAGGTAAAGGGAGTAGTTATAACCTCGTCTCCCTGTTTTATTTCCAATGCCATTAAGCTGACAAGCAGTGCATCTGAACCGCTTGAGACTGCAATTGCATATTTACTGCCGCAGTATGCAGCGATATTCTCTTCGAATTCTGCAACGGCCGGTCCCATAGCGAACAGTTGGCTTTCGCAGACCTGTTTTATTGCCCGTACAGCTTCGCTTTTGTACGTGGTGAATTGGGCCTTCAAATCAAAAAATGGCACCTGCATTCTTTTGCCTTTTTACCTGTTACTAAGCTTTTACAATTTTCCTGCGATTTCTGCGAACCGCTGCGGTGGCGTTTCGAGTATCGACGACGAGTTTTGCATTTTGAACAATCCAGTTGTAGTCGTAGTCACTGTGGTCGGTTGAGATTAGAACCACATCATAGCCGGCTAACATTTTAGCTGACAATTTTTTGCTTCTCATTCCTAAATCGTGCCGTCGCTGCTTATGAGTTTTAGGGATATAAGGGTCGTTGTAGTCAACCCTGGCTCCTTTTTGGTCCAGCAGTTCAATCAGCTCTATTGAGGGAGATTCACGCAAGTCATCAATATCTTTTTTGTATGCCAGCCCCAACACAAGCACTTTTGCACCTTTCAGGCTTTTCTTGTGTTCGTTTAGCGCTTCCATCGTTTTAGTTATGACATAGTGTGGCATATTGGTATTGATTTCACCTGCCAGTTCGATAAATCGTGTCGGCATACCGTACTGCCGTGCCTTCCATGTCAGATAAAACGGGTCGATTGGTATGCAGTGGCCGCCAAGCCCTGGCCCCGGGTAGAAAGCGTTGAAGCCGAACGGCTTGGTACTCGCCGCCTTGATAACCTCCCAGATATCAATGCCCATTTTGTCGAAGACCATTTTTAGTTCGTTGACCATAGCGATGTTTATACAGCGGTAAACATTTTCAAGAATTTTTGCGGCTTCGGCTGCTTCGAGACTGGATACGGGGACTGTTTTAACGATGGCGGTGTTGTAGAGTTTGCAGGCCATATTACGGCATTTGTTAGTCAGGCCGCCGACCACCTTGGGGATAGTTTTGGTTGTAAAGTTTTTATTGCCCGGGTCTTCGCGCTCCGGCGAATATGCCAGGTGGAAATCTTTGCCTGCTTTTAGGCCGCTGCTCTCAAGTATTGGAGCAGCCAGTTCGCGGGTAGTGCCGGGGTATGTTGTGCTTTCAAAGATAACCAGCTGTCCGGCCCGAAGGTATTTGGCAATCGTTTTACTGCTGCTGATGATAAACTGCATATCCGGCTCACGGTTTTGTGTTAGTGGAGTAGGTACGCAAACCAGTATGGCATCGACGGTTTCCAGACGGGCCATTTCGGTCGTAGCGTTGAACAAGCCGGTCTTTACCATTTGTTTAACCTGTGAATGAGGAATGTGTTTAATAATGCTTCGGCCGGAATTCAAAGTCTTGACCTTTTTCTCGTCAATATCAAAGCCGATTACTTTCAGGCCTGCTGAAGTAAACTCTCTTACCAGAGGCAAACCGACATAGCCGAGTCCCAAAACGCCAACGGTAACCTTTCTGTCTTTGATTTTTCTTTCCCATTCTGTCATAAATTATGTCCTCACTGCCAATTTTGGAGCAGTCAGTTTAAATGCGTATCGCCAAAAAGTCAAAGGAATTGCCCATCAAACCGATTGACTATTTTCGACTGACCATTTATCATTGCTTAAAACTAAACGGGATACGAGATGCGAAATACGAAATTGAGTGTTTTATTCACCTGCATTGGCAGACGAGTCTCCCTGCTCAATAGCTTTGCTGCAGCGGCAAGACAGTTGAAGATAGACGCAGCGTTGATTGGCACGGATACTACCGAACTTAGTTCTGCCTTTCAATTGTGTGATAAAGGGTTTTTGGTTAAGCCCACAACGCACGCTGGTTATATCAAGCAGCTGTTAACGATTGTCAAAACCAACAGGGTAAAACTGCTCATCCCGACTGTTGATTTGGACTTGAAACTTCTGTCGCAGAACAAGCCGAAATTCGCTGCGATGGGCTGCCGTGTGCTTGTCTCAACCCCTGACGTGGTCGATATTTGTCAGGACAAGAGAAAAACCTATCGTTTTTTGCTCAAGAACGGTTTTGATACCCCTGTTACTATGAGTATCCGGACTGCACTCTCGAAGAAGAAACTCAACTGGCCTTGCTTTCTTAAACCCTGGGATGGTTATGCTGGCAGAGGAAATGCTGTCGTGAATAATCGTAAAGAACTGTTGTTCTTTACCGGTAAAATACCAAACGCCATCTGCCAGGAATTTATCGAGGGTACTGAATATACCTGCGATGTATATGTTGACTTCAGCTTGAAGGTACGTTGTGTTGTTCCGAGAAAACGTATCGAGGTAAGAGCCGGCGAGGTGAGCAAGGGGCAGGTAGTAAAGCACCCGCTCATTTGTGGTGAAGCTGCCGAATTAGTTACCAAACTCGGTGCCGGGCCGGGCGTTATAACCTTGCAATTGTTTCTGAGTGACGATAACAAAGTAAAGTTTATTGAGGTAAATCCGCGTTTCGGAGGCGGCGTACCGCTGTCAATCAAGGCAGGCGCCGATTTTCCAAAATGGATATTACAGGAGCTAATCGGCAGGAAAGCAAATATTCGTTTCGATGGCTTCAGGGACAGTTTAATTATGCTTCGATACGATGGTGAAGTCTGGTTGTGAGTTCGTAGTTATGGGTTCATAGTTCATAGACAATGGACTACAAACTGAATTATGATATTCGATAATATAATTGGGCCGGCCAGGCCGGCTACATTGGTATTTCGTTTTTGGCCCGTATTGGCGGCCTCTTTTGTTGGTTCGCTGGGCGCTACCTGGCTGTGCAAGAAGATAGCCATAAAATTCGGAATCGTTGACAGGCCTGATGACCTGGTCAAAACACATAAAGAGCCTGTAGCGTATCTGGGCGGCATCGGTATGCTCATTGGCTTAACAGTTGGTGTGTTGGCAGGCATTGGCTGTTTGAGAAACGAGGAATTTTTCAGCCCTGCGTTGAAATGGCTGCTGGGAATACTGGCTGGCGGAGCGATAGCGTGTTTTGTCGGCCTTGCCGACGATATACTTGATATAAAGCCGGTGCAAAAAATCCTTGGTTGCTGCTTAGCTGCTGTTATTTTGCTTCTGGTAGGTATCGTACCGAACCTCCATCAGATTACCGACTCCTTAAATTTGTCAGTGCCCCGTAATCTTGAAAATTTGTTGGAAGTTTTGATTGTGATATTTTTTGTACTTGGTGCGACAAATTCATTAAATCTGCTTGACGGACTCGATGGACTTTGTGCGGGGGTGACAGCGATTATTACCACTGCTATGCTGCTTTTGTCGATACATCTGGCGACCTGGGGGTTCAGTGAAGTCGGCGACCCTGTGCGGATTATAATTTGTCTTGGGCTTGTAGGAGTGGTCTGTGGCTTTTTGCCTTTCAACCGGTACCCTGCCAAGATATTTATGGGCGATGCCGGCAGTATGCTGCTGGGTTTTATGATAGCGGCGCTGATGATTTTATTTGCCGAGCAAATTCCACGATGGTGGATGGCTTCGATAGTTGTTTTTGGCCTGCCAATTCTCGATACTGCGGTGGCACTGGTCAGGAGATTACTCAACCACAGACCCTTATTTGTCTCTGATCGCGGCCATATTTACGACCAGATGGTCGATAGGGGAATGCCTTTGAAAAAAACCGTTAGGGTTTGTTATGTGCTCGCCGCTGTTTATGCCGGCGTGGGCCTGGTAATGAGCCAGATAAGAACAAGATATGCTGCGGTTGTGTATGTTTTGGTTTGTGTGGTCTCAGGCCTGATTGTATGGCAGAAAGGTTACCTGAAAATGGAAGGCCTGCGAGGAGCCGTTCGTAAAAAAGATTGACGGCTGCATATCCGGATTTCAAATTGGTTAAATGATTACCGTTAAGTATTGCGTATCGTCAGCAAATCGTATTGCTCCTTCATAAGCAGCTGGGACAAGCAGGCAGTCGCCCGCCCTGAATTCAACGCAAGTTCCGTCGATTCCCAGGATTGTTCCGAATCCTGCTAAGATAATCAGCGTTTTCATTTTGCCCGGCGAGAGGAGCAGTTCACAGTCTTTAGCATGGTGGCCCTTATCTATCTTGAAGTATTCGCAATCTACCAGCCGACCCACCGTTGTTACCGGAAGATTGTCACTGGAAGCATCGAAGTGAATGCTTTCCAGTGCCTCTTCGATGTGTAGCTGCCTGGCTTTGCCGGTATCGTCAACTCTGTTCCAGTCAAAAACACGGTACGTTGTGTCTGACGGCGTTTGAATTTCAGCTATTAACAGACCTGCTCCGATACTATGAGCGGTGCCGGCCGGGAGGAAATGGCACTGGCCGGCCTCGACAGGTACTTTCGCCAACATCTCGGCGGCGGTGCCTTTCCTTATCGCTTCGGCAAATTTTTCTTTGCTTGTGTTTTTCTTTAGCCCTTTATAAATTACCGCACCGTCCGCAGCGGATATGACATACCAGCATTCGGCTTTAGGCTCTCCTTTGCCCATTCGTTGGCAGGTTTGTGGGTCGGGATGGACCTGCACGCTCAGGATATCTTCAGCGTCCAGAAGTTTAATCAGCAGTGGAAAAGGTCCCTTGAAATTCTCATCTGATGTTATTTCTTTCGGATATTTTTCGATTACCGAGTTAAGAGTTTGTCCCGCCAGTTCGCCGTTTGCGATTACGGATTTATCGTTCGGCAAATCAGCCAATTCCCAGCTTTCACCGATTTTTTCACCTGGCGGTATATCTTTATTGAAAAAGTCTCGCAGCTTCTGTCCGCCCCATATTCGTTGTTTGTAAATCGGCCTGAATTTCAAAGGATACACCTGCATAGCGGGCATTGTAGTGATGGCGTGGCAGTTTGTCCAGATGCGAGTTTTAAGAAAATTACGGCTGCCGGTTTGACGTTTGATTTCACTTGCGAATCCACGATTATTTATGTGAATGTGGATGGCTGTGTCGGCTGTGTTCTGTGCAGGTACCTGTCAGTTCAAGGTCGGACTTGACGAACAATAACGGGAAAACGACATCGCTGATACAGCAGGGCAGCCAGACTGAGATAAGGAGTATAGTAAAGATGGCAGCGGTTACAGCTAAAGTTATATCGCCGGCGGTGTTCATCAGGATGTGCGACAGTGATGCCCACGTACTTATAAGCACGTGGGCGGCGTGGGGAAATTTTGTTCGTGGTATGAAGTAGGCTATAAGAACGCCCAAAACAGCAGCGGGATTAACTATGTACCAGTCCTCGATAAAGCCGAGATGTAGTTTGGGATTGGGATTGTCAGAATGGTCGTCGTGGTCGGCGTGCAGGTCTGTGTGGGCAGCGATGTGCAGGCCGAGGAGACTTTCGCCGAGATATGGTACTACAGAGTCGCTCAGGGTTGCAATGCCAATTGAGCCGACATAGCCGACGACAAGGACAAGAATGAAGCTTTTGGCTTTTCTGTGCAGTGCGAAAATCGAAGCGGTAACCATAGCGCTTATCAGTACATGGCCGGGGTGGAAGATGCTGAATAGTGTGCCGGCGTGGGGTCTGCTTAAGTTTTTGAAAGTGAGCATGAAGGCTATGCCTATCGATGCCCCCAAAATAGTGAATGGTAGATGTCCTTTCAGTTCTGCAAGTATGTGCTTTGCTTTTTCTTTTACTGACATTTTTCGATCTCGTTTTTATTTAGCGATAAAAGCCGTTGCAGATTTTAGCACAAGTAGGTAAATTATTGTAAATCAAATGAGGATTATAGAGACAATATTGGACTTTGAGAAAATAAAAAAAGGCTGTGTGCTGACTATCGGCAATTTTGATGGCGTCCACGTCGGCCATCAGGAAATTTTAACCGCTGCCGGGCGAATCGCAGCCCAAAAGGCAGCGAAACTGGTGGCAATGACTTTTGAGCCGCATCCTGTTGCTATTTTGCATCCTGAAAAGGCGCCCGGAGTATTGACCCCGTTGGAACTTAAAGAGCATCTGCTGGCTGAATTTGGCGTTGACTGCCTGGTCGTCTTAAAAGACAGCGCTGAGTTACTAAATCTTTCGCCCCAGGGTTTTGTGGACGAATTTTTAATGAAAAACGTCCGGCCGGGGTTTGTAGTGGAGGGTGAGAATTTCAATTTCGGTTATGGCCGAAGCGGTAATGTACAGACGCTTCGGGAGTTGGCCGCTCAGCGGGGCTTTGAGGTTATAATAATGCCGGCCAAACAACTACTGCTCTCAAGCGGGGAAAATGTTACGGCCTCCAGTTCATTGATTCGCAATTTACTCGAAAAAGGCAGGGTTGCCGATGCCGCCCAGGCTTTGGGCAGGCCTTACCGGCTGATAGGTAAAACCGTATCAGGTAAGGGCAAAGGCAGAGAGCTGGGTTTTCCCACGGCGAATATAGAGCCGGCAGAGCAAATCATTCCCGCCGAGGGTGTTTATGCCGGCTTCGTTGAGATTGGCCGAAATTATGAGCAGGTCTGCAAAGCGCATAACAAGTTACCTGCCGCCTTGAGCATTGGCAGGGCAAAAACATTTATAACCGACCATTCCATGCTGACCGAGGCGCACATTCTTAAAGGCACTATAGGCGATTTGTCCGGCAAATGGCTGGCAATGGATTTTGTCGAATTCATCCGTCACCAGGAAAGATTTGAGAGTGAAAACCAACTGGCCGAACAAATCGCAAAAGACTGCCAAAAAGCAAAACGAATTCTAATCACGGATTGCACGGATTAAAAGGAACTGAAATGGATTTTCAAAAAGCGGTTGAGTTAAAAAAATAACTTGACGGATGTATATGGCTATCATATACTTATATTGGCATGGATGATATGGAGAAATTATTGGATTGCACGGGATTTGAGTGGGACCGGAGCAATATTGAAAAAAACTGGCTGAAACATAAAGTAAGTCCGGTCGAATGTGAACAGATTTTCTTTAATCAGCCACTGATGATTCTTGACGACCCTAAACATTCAATCTCTGAAAAAAGATTTGCTGCTTTTGGACAAACGGATGCCGGAAGATTGCTTGCAGTAATACTCACAAAGCGAGCAAAGCGTATAAGAGTCATTTCCGCAAGAGATATGAACCGTAGGGAAAGGAAGTTTTATGAAAAGAGCCATTAAAAAACGTATACCCAAGTTTAAGGGCGAAGACCAGGAACACCAATTCTGGGCAACTCATTCAGCTTTGGATTATTTCGACACAGGCAGAGCCAGAAGGGTTACACTGCCGAATCTGAAGCCATCGGTTAAAACGATTTCCATTAGACTGCCTGAAATGATGTTGGAAGAGCTCAAACTTCTCGCTAACAAGAGAGATGTACCCTATCAATCCCTCCTGAAGATGTTTCTGGCCGAGAGGATAGAAGCGGAATTGCAGCATTCAATAAAGAGATAGCATGGTAAATAATACTGATTTTCAAAAAGCGGTTGAGTTAATAGATAAATCTAACAGTATTTTGGTAACGACTCACACAAAGCCGGACGGCGATGCCTGCGGCTCGATTGCGGCGATTTGTGATGTTCTGGCCGCTCTCGGTAAAAAGGTAGAGCCTTTATTACTGTCCGAAGTGCCAGAGTGGTACAGGTTTTTATTTGCCGACCCTCCAAAAATCCTCGGCAGGGATATTAGCCTCCAGCAGCTAACAGAGGGTCAATTCGCCGAATTTGATTTGATTATAATTGTCGATACCAACAGTTACAGCCAACTGCCGAAATTTGAAGAGTACTTGAAACAAAATAACAAACCCGTTCTGGTAATCGACCATCATGTAACCGCTGACGGCCTTGGGTGTGTTGAACTGATTGACACTACCGCTGCGGCCACAGGCCTGATTGTTTTTGATTTCTTAAAATACTCCGACTGGCCCGTTACCGACAAAATTACCCATTCGCTTTTTGTCGCGATAGCTACTGATACCGGCTGGTTTCACTTTCCCAATACAGACAGCCGAGTTCATAGAAGCTGTGCCGAGCTGATTGACGCCGGCGCTAATCCTGCGCAAATTTATCACGATTTGTACCAGAATCTTTCTTTGCAGCGGTTCAAGCTGATGGTTGCAATGGCCAAAACGCTGGAATTACATCTCAATGGCCGATACGCAACCCAGCATTTAACCCAGGCTGATTTCGAGCGAACCGGTGCTGCACATAAGGACACGGAAAATTTAATCGACGAATGCCAGCGGATAAGCACGGTTGAGGCGGCAGCTTTGTTTGTGGAGGCAGGGGATGGCAGGGTCAGATGCTCTTTGCGAAGCAGAGGCGCTGTCAATGTTCGCAAAATCGCCGCCAAGTTCGGCGGAGGCGGCCATACAATGGCCGCAGGAGCTTATTTGTCAGGGCCTTTAGAACACGCAAAACAGCTTATTTTCGAACAAATCAAAGAACAATTTGCCGAAATTTAGAATCTGAACTGGTCTTTGAATACGGTTTTGAAATCATAAACATCGTTGAAATCGTCTATCGAATCGGTCGGCTGGGCACTCATCCACTTGTGCCCTATCATCAGATAGACGATTTCGCCGAAATCGCGAGTGGTTTTTACGCCCCAGGTATTTAATACCAGCATTGCTAATCTGCCCCATTTTTCAACAGCCAATTCTTTTAGCCCCCCACAAAGTGTTTGGCCGCTGACATGGGCGGGCTCGGTAACGATTTTTTTTGCAGTGTAGCCGAGTCCCTCATAGACGAACTTGACTGCCTGCGGGCTGAATCGCCCATCTTTTCGGGCAATTTTTTCGAGCTTTTTCTTCATTTTTAATTCTTCCTACCGCAGATAAGCTATGTAACCGGAGCTTCCGGTATCGGTTATAATTTACGGAATTGTATTAACGTCCCAATTTTAACGTGGTCGTTGTCCTAATAACTCCCTTAGGAGAAACGCCGCAATAACCTTTTTTACAGGAGGCTCCTAATGGATAAGTATATTGGATTCGATATGGATTGCAAGAAAACAGTCGCTAAAATAGTATAGGTTAAAAATCGCATTCGTGCGATATTAAAATCTCAGGGCTACAGTAAATCTTTGGAAAAGGGAAAAGCCGGAGGGTGAAAGTAGGTATTAACTGCTGGGGTTTTTCTTTATCTCAGAGATGTTTAATTTATCGATAAGCCGATTCAGCCGGCGGCGTTCAATACCGAGAATTTTAGCGGCAGCGATTTTTCGACCTCTGGTGAATTCGAGGGTCTGCAGTATAATCCTGCGTTTTACTTCGTCAAGGGTGGGCAGCTCATGCTTCGGATAGGCGGCCGAATCTGCAACTATAATTTCGAAAGGCATTGTAGCCGGCTGAATCTGTCGGCCTATGGTCAGCACGTATGCACGTTCGATAGCGTTGGCCAGCTCACGAATGTTGCCGGGCCAGGCGTAATTCAAAAGAAGCTCCTTGATGGTGGGGCTTAGTACCTTGGGCGGCTCGTTGTAAAAGGCAGACTGGTTGGCCAGAAAGTATTCAGCCAAGGGTAGAATATCTTCCTTACGCTGGCGAAGCGGCGGAACTTCGAGATTAACAACGTTTAGCCGATAGTACAAGTCGGCACGAAAAGAACCCTCTTTGACCATTTCATACAGATTGGAGTTAGTGGCACACAAAACACGGACATCAATGGGATAAGATTTTGTTGAGCCCAGCGGTGTGACCATGGCCTGCTGAAGAACACGTAATAATTTGGCCTGCAGTTCGAGCGGTATTTCGCTTATTTCGTCAAGAAAGATTGTGCCGCCGTCAGCAGCTCTGAAGAAACCCAGGGTCTTGTCAACGGCTCCGGTAAATGCACCTCTTGTATGGCCGAACAATTGACTTTCAAACAATTGGCCGGTTAGAGTGGTGCAATCAACGGGTACGAAAACCCTGTCGGAACGGTCGCCGGCATTGTGAATCTGGCGAGCGACCATTTCCTTACCTACCCCCGTTTCGCCGGTTATTATTATGGGGCACTTCCGTGCGGCGATGGCTTTGATCATATCGAGAATGGAATTAAATGCAGGAGATTTGCCGATAAAATCAGCATTAGCAATACGTCTGTTCGGCGTACAGTTCCGCAAATGCCTGTTTCCCAGATTTTTATTAAAATCCGGCTGAACCCACTGCATTGACTCATTATTAAAGTCTTGTTTCATCGACCTCTGGCTTCACAAAACTTCCTGGGTGCGGGCAAAAAACCACCCTCACAGCAAAAATACCTGTTTAAATTAGTGAGACATAGCCCTAAGAGTATGATAATTAGGGGTAATCTCTCCTACTTCTTCTAAAATTGGAGTCTAACGTGTTAAGATAGAAAAGTCAAGAAAAATTATCGGACGTTTTTAGGTTTTCCCTATATTATAAGGAATGGCGGTGTAAGAGGTTGCGGTTAAAACGCAGGGCTAAAATTTTTGAGATTGCCACAGCCTGCGTTACAGGCCTCACAATGACACTATGGGGAGGGTATCGCCATTCAGCTGAGAGAATACCCTGCAATGCAGAGGAGAAGGAAAAGAAAGATTTTGCGCTGGTTTTTACTGGTCGGCAGCTAAAATGCGTGTATAATTGCTTTGCTTTAAGCGATTTGGCTGAAATCAGAGATAATTAGGTTTTTCATTGGAATAGGAGGTGTTAAAAATGGCCTGGAGTGTAGGAGAAAAAAAAGGTGAGACGAGAAGAACGGCAGGGAGTAAGCTGGCTGAGTTGAGACCATCAACTGACGGCTCTTCTCCGGAGACGGCTGAGCAGGAGAAGCTAAAGAGTGAATCGGCCAAAGAAAGAGATTTGGCCAGCGGTATGGAAATGCTGGAACTGGATTTCCTGCTGGGCGTCATTGAGAAAACAAAAGGCGATGATAAGAACGATGTGACGATGCGAAAACTTAGTTTTAATGAACTGCTTCGCAGAGAACAACAAAAGCAGATTGGCAGCGATGCGCTTACGGTCTATGCAATCGATGAGGATAATCTTTACGGTAAGGATATCCAGTGTGAGGCAATGAAAGAGTTGACAAAAAGGACTGCGCACAAGAGTTAAAGATATCGGATGAGCAGGGAGGCCCGAAGCAACAAGGGTGATTGTATCAGAGTTTTGAAGTTTTTCTTCGACGATTGCAGCCTGTGTTCGGCTGATTCAGCTACAGTAACATTCCAAACGAAGCGAAAATCGGGCTTATAAAAGGGCTATGGACTATTCTTTAGCACAAATAATCCTGATTGCCGGCAATAGCGACGGTGAGGATAACATCTGGATGCAAATGCTGGTCTTCGTGATATTGGCGGCTTCATTGGGGGTGTACAGCCTTATCAAAACAAGAGCAAAGCAATCTGGTGTGCAAAAGCAGTATTACCCTGCGGGTGTTCGCAACCCACAGACTCGGGGTTTCCGGCAAACCAAACGGCTCAAAGAACTGAAGGATAAGTGTGTCGGTATTTTCCTAAAAACAGCACAACCAACGGTGGTTATTGAAGAACATCCGTTCGATTTGGGGGCTGCTGATACAGCCGGTGAGCGGAAGCGAAAAAGTGAGCCGGGCAGCGAAAGAGATTTGACCGGCGGTATGGAAATGTTAGAGCTGGATTTCCTGCTGAGCGTCGTTGAGAAAACAGAAGGCGATAACGAAAGGGATGTGATGATGCGGAAACTTGGCTTTAATGAACTGCTTCGCAGGGAACAACTAAAGGCGGTGGACAGCAATGCGATTAAGGTGTACGCTGTAAATGAAGGTAATCTCTACGGTAGAAATATCCAGTGCGGAGCGATGAAAGAACTGGCAGAAAGAGCCGCACTTCGGTCGGAGCGAAACAGGTGTGATGATTGAAATTAAAGATGGAATCGCTATTTCCGAAGATGAGCTTGTTTTTAAGTTCTCTCGAAGTGCCGGGCCCGGCGGACAAAATGTTAATAAGGTCAATACCAGAGTAACAGTTCTCTTCGATGTGGCTGGCTGTGAGAGTTTTTCCGATATCCAAAAAAAGCGAGTACTCAATCGGCTGTCAACGCGAGCTAATAAAAATGGTGTTGTAAGAGTTGTTTCGCAACGGTATCGGACGCAGAAAGATAATCGAGCGGCTGCCGTCGAACGGTTAGGCGAATTATTGAGAAGGGCGCTGGAAACCAAAGCCATACGAAAAAAAACCAAGGTGCCGTACAGTGTTAAGCTGCGGCGATTAGAGGAAAAAAAACGGCGAAGTGCTTTGAAGAAACAGAGAGGAAAAAGAGATTTCGCTGATTAACGCAGAGAATGTTCAGTTGAAAATTGAGAACTGAAATTATCCAGATTTTTGGGGAAATTGGGATTTTGGGGGTTAAATTTTCGTGCTTTTGGGGGTTGGATGTGGGTTTTTGTGCGAAAAATAGAGTTGCTTATGTTGATATGGGCGGTTTGAATAAAACAGGCAAGGCAGGAACGAGCAAAAACGTTCGAAAAATTACGAAAAATGGTGTGAAACGTTTGAAAATATTCGAAAATGTGTGAAAAATGACGTGAAAAGTTGGAAAAAGTGAGTGGTTTTTGAGTAAAAATCGTAAAAAATTGCACAAATAAAAATTGGCCACAGATTTCACAGATTAGCACTGATCTTTTAGCCACGAAAAGGCACAAAGATTTTTAGACCCGTCTACGTCCTGCGGACTACGCCGTGACAAGCGGGATTGCAGGATTCGGTGGGTAAAATGAATTTGAATTGTTAACCACGGATTACACGGATTTTATAAAATACTTTTAACTATCGTAATTGATGGGTAAAATGAGGTGGGGAAGTTCGTGACTCGAATAGCGGATAGTGAATAGTCGTTAGGGGATAGTCGTTAGTATTCAGTTAAATGAAGCCTATGTCAAAGCCCGCTACGACCGGGGTTGTAAAATCATGAAGGAACAATTAGAATACTTAGCCGAGCGAGTAAAGAAATTGCAATGATTAACAAAAAAGATTTGTAAGGAAAAAATTGAAAGTTTTATATAAGTTAAAACGTAGCTGGAGCGAAGCGACTGTCCCATACCAAATAGCTGTGATTTGGCGTGAGGGTAAAGTGCTATTGGTGAAAAAGTAGTTTGTTGAAGGAACAAGCATAATGAAACGAATCTTATTTGTAGAAATAGAGAACTTTAAGCTTTTCGGCAATAAAATTCACATTGATCTTGGGCATCCAGCAGTACTTATAGGTCCAAATAATGCGGGCAAGACCAGCGTGGTTCAAGCCTTAGCATTATGGAGTCGAGGTGTTAAAGCTTGGTATGACAAGAAAGGTCAACCACGCCGGAAAGAAAAACGTGAGCGTATTTCTGCAGGAATTAACAGACTGAATATTTTAGAAATACCCGTTTCTGAGGCACGTTCTTTCTGGCATAACACCCGTGTGCGAAAAGGCAGTAAACCAATAGGATTAGTAATTGCTGTTGGACTTGAACATAACGGCAAACAAGAAATTTGTAGAATGATTTTTACCCAACGTGATAGCGAAATAATTTATTGTAAACCCTGCGAGGAAACTATTGAGAATGAAGATATTTTAAAATATGCCACTGGTATTCAATTCAACCTGCTTTATCCCATGTCGGGAATAGAAACAGAAGAGACATTGATTCAAGAAGGGCGCATTGATGTATTGATGGGACAAGGACAAACAGCTCAAGTATTACGGAATCTGTGTTACATTATAACGGAAAACGATAGTTCTAATAAAGTTTCTGATTGGGATAAAATAACTGAATTATTGAAAAGAATTTTTAATATTGATTTGAAAAGACCAGAGTTGAGCGCTAAGCGAGGAACACTTTCCCTTAAGTATGATCAAGCTGAAGCTGAGAACTCATTAGATATATCACTAGCCGGACGAGGCTTGCAGCAAATGTTATTAATACTAGCTTATCTTTATTCCCATAAGGGTAGTGTGCTGATGATTGATGAGCCCGACGCTCATTTAGAAATCCTGCGCCAGAGACAAGTCTATGAAATTCTTAAGGAAGTAGCTCAAGAGAATCAATGTCAAGTGGTTATAGCTACACACTCAGAAGTAATTCTTGAAGATGCCATTGACACTAATCTTAGTCTTCTGATTAATGGAGAAGCTGTAAATCTAGCAACGACACAGGACATGAAAAATGCCCTGCGTACTTTTGGCATAGAACATTATTATAAGGCGAAGGTGTGCCCAAGGATATTATATGTCGAAAGCAGTACAGATATTGAAATACTTAAAACTCTTGCTAAAAAGTGTGGCCATCCAGCTTATAATATCTTATCCGGCAAGTTGAACTATTATTACACATATTACACACAAAATCCTCACTTTGAAAACAGCATAGAAAGTAAGCTTGATAGAGCCGGGGGAGCATTTAGTGATTTCAAAAAACATTTCTATACTATTAAGCATTATGTCAGCGAACTAAAAGGAATTGCTATATTTGACAGTGATGGAAGCCAGAGAGCCGACGAGATTAAAAACGATTTGGCAATCATGTATTGGGAAAATTATGAACTGGAAAATTATTTTATCATGCCTGATGTGTTATTGAGTTTTATCAAAGACTATTTTGCTCCAGACATGGAGCTTTTCAGCGAAAATATCTATGATAGTTTTAAGAAAATTATTGATCGGCATTTATTAAAAAATGTTTTCAATGGTGATAAAAAACAATTAGATGAATTAAATAAGGCAAGTAAGGCGTTACGCAGAACATTATTGCAGAAGTATAAAATGAGTAAATTCGCAGAAGATGTTTTTGAAGAGTTTGCTAAGGGAGAGAGAATGCATGTAATATTAAACAAAGGGGAATATTATCAATTAATCCACCACCGGTAATATGGGCCATGCCGTTTATATCAAAATCTTTCATAACTAATTGCGCAGGATGCAAATAACTAGTATGCACACGAAGTAATTCTTCTTTAACAGTACAACCGCATTCTGGAAGTTCATCTGTTAATTTAAGACCTTGTTTCTCAGCTAAAATTTTTTGCGCAAGTGTATAACCATTTGTATGCAAACCATTTGATTTAAGCCCAATAATTTTATTGCCTGGTTTAATTTTAGAACCAGTTATT
>CAJVYN010000014.1 GCA_913009355.1 uncultured bacterium
CCCGCCCACAGGTGGCGGGGCTAAACAAATAAAACCCCCAGGATAAACCTGGGGGCTAAACGAACATAAACCCATGAAAGTGTTACCCATGTAGTCGGTATAAACTGTTACCTATGTTTCGGTTGACACATATAACGATGTGTCAACCCCGCCCACAGGTGGCGGGGCTAAACAAATAAAACCCCCAGGATAAACCTGGGGGCTAAATATAACGATGTGTCAACCCCGCCCACAGGTGGCGGGGCTAAACAAATAAAACCCCCAGGATAAACCTGGGGGCTAAACAAACCGGTACAAACCGAGTAATGTCAATTGGATTTAATATGTGCGCTTGGCGATATGATAATTTACGACATAACCACAACCCAGGATACGACAAAAACTGGATTCCCGCTTCCGCAGGAATGACAAGCAGAACCTACAGAGTAAAATTCGGGGAGTGAAAAAAACAAAACATTTTTGTGTAATATGCCTTAGAGCCTATAATGCCCTGTTTAAAACTCATCAACTGAATAGTTCGGCAAATTTTTCTTCTATATCAGCGCTCGCACACAACACCCGGCCAATCAGGACAGCTTTTACACCAACGGACTTTAGCTTTTCGACGTCGGCCTTTGATTTTATCCCGCTCTCGGCAACCAAATCGTTTTTATTGTCGAAAAGTTCAGCTAATCGGCTGGTAGTGTTCAAATCCACCTGCATCGTAGCCAGGTTGCGATTGTTAATTCCGAGGACGCTGTAGCCTTTCCTGGGGAAGCCGATGAGACTGCGAACACTTAAAAGTGTGTCGGCCTGGTGCACTTCCAGAAGTGTCGTTAGTGTCAACTCGGCAGCGGTTATCATTAAATCCATCAACTTTCCGGGTGCAAGCGCTTCTGCTATTAACAGTATTGCGTCGGCACCTGCGGCGCGGGATTCGTAAACCTGCCAAGGGTCGATAATAAAGTCCTTTCGCAAAATCGGCAAATCGACCGCTTCGCTTATTTGATTTATGTATTTGAGCCGGCCCTGAAAGTATTTTTCATCGGTGATAACGCTGATTGCATCAGCTCCGCATTTCTGATAGGTCTGCGCAATTGCTACGGGATCGAAATCTTCGCGGATAAGCCCAGCCGACGGGGAGGCCTTCTTGACCTCGGCGATAACGTTTAGCCCCCGGCTGTTGTGTTTAGTAACAGCTTTGTAGAAGTTGCGGCACTTCTCTTTAGAGCGAACCTGCTCTTTAAGCTGTTCGAGACTTGTCTGCAACTTTCGATGCTCTACTTCCGCTTTTTTGTCGGCAATGATTTTATCTAATATACTCACTCAACCTGACCTGTTTCAATCCTGTATCCTGTATCCTGTATCCTGTATTCTGTATCCTGTATTCTGTATTCTGTGTTCTGTATTCTGTATTCTGTGTTCTGTATTCTATTTTCACTCTGCAGCTTTTACATAGCCCATACGAATCTGGCTGAGCATATTTTCGAGAACTTTTGTCTCCTCATCGGTCAGGTTGCCCCTGGTTTTTTCTTCGATGGTTTCGAGCATATCGATATTATATTTTGCCAGTTCCAAATCCGGCTCTTTTTTCTGCCCTTCCACTTCCAGCAGCCCCAGGGAAAATAATGCCTGTGTAACAAGCATACTGACCAGAGCGGCGAAATCTCCTTTCGGCAAAGGCCCGCGCCGGGCTTTTTTATCCCCGGCTTTTTCTTCCTCAGCTTCTTCCTGTTTAGCTAATATTTCTTTTTCTTTTTGGGCCTGCTGCTTCCAGTCTTCGTCAATTATAACTTTTTTCTCGTCTTTTTTTTCTTCTTCAGTCATCTCAAAAACTCCCTGTCTTGTATATGCGTTAATGCGTTGGCTCATCTACTCATCTACTTTTATACTTTTTCATATCTCTATCGATATCTCGTTTCTGTGTACGTTCAGCGATTGTTTTTCGTTTATCGTATTGTCTTTTGCCTCTGGCCAGGGCCAGTTCTATTTTCGCCAGGCCTCTGCTGTTAAAATAAATACGCAGCGGCACAAGAGTAAATCCTCGCTGCTCAAGTTTGGTTTTTATCCTGTGGATTTCTATCTTATGAAGCAGTAGTTTCCTTCTTCTGGTCGGCTCGTGATTATACATCCCTGCCTGCTCGTATTGAGCTATGCCGGCGCCAACCAGCCAGCACTGCTCACCTTCGAGCTTTGCATATGAACCGCTAAGGTCTGCTTGGCCAGCCCGCAGCGATTTTACTTCGGTTCCCAGCAGTACCAGGCCGGCTTCGTATTTATCGATAATCTCGAAATTTCGATAGGCCTTCTTATTGACCGCCACCGGGGTCTGTTTATCCTTGTCCTTACGCAATTTTGCCGCCATTTACACTATAATATCGAACTGACAGCAGTTTTACAAGAACAGCGTTTAGCGTTTAGCGGATAGAAGAAAAAAACTGCACCCTGTACGCTATTTATTGAGCAGCCATTGATGAATAAATGCAGCGATAAGCCAGACCGCAAATCCTGCACTAAGCACAATCCAGAGGGCAAGCTGCTTTCGAAAGCACAGATAAGCCACAAGAAAAAACAGAATGCTCGGTAAAATACCCCACAAAGCACTCTTGGTGTAATCGTTCATCAAGCCAAAATTACCCGGATTGTCCAGGTACAGCCAGACCATTACTATCAGGCCGGTCAGAGGCATCACAGTAATCAGGCCGGCTAATGTGGGTAGCTTTCGGCCTATCTGTGTGCAAAAAACAATAACGCACACACTAATCAATAACCTGATAACGAATTGCATACAGGGACTCGATTTAGTATTATATCGCCACTTGGCGGCAGAAAGCGGCTATAACCTTAAAAAACAACCGGCGCAGACAGCCATCAGTAGTGGCCGATACGAGCGCATAGACTGTCATAGTTCATATCCCTATTAGTAACTTATATTAGAGTTATGCTTTTTTTGCCTTGAGGCGATTAAGCTGCTTGGCGAGACGTGATTTCTTTCGTGCAGCGGTTTTTTTGTGCATCGTACTGGCGGCAGCGGTTTGGTCCAGTTTCCGTGCAACGCTCCGGTATTGTTCGGTTGCAGTTTCTACGTCGCCGCCGGCCAGAACCGACTCGAAGTGCTTGATTTGTGTTTTTACCCGGCTTTTACGTGCGCGGTTAGTAGTTCTTCTTTTAGCGTTTTGCTTCACTCTTTTTTTAGCTGACAACGAATGTGCCACTGTAATCTCCTGACTAATTAGTTCATACTGTTATTTGTTCATTGTTCGTGGATAGCAAACCCTGAGCAGCGAACCACGACCCATTGCACAGCACGCCTCACGGCGAAATCACTGCGCAGCACGCCTCTCGGCGGAACCACTATTTCTCAATTTATCCACTCGCCGGCGGACATCCTTATATGCAAAATCAAGCTGAGCGATTTTACGATAAATTTCCAGCGCCTTTTCGGCATCACCCTGCTGTTCATAAGAGCTTGCCAGATTATACCGCAATTCTTTGGCCGTAGCATCATCTTTTATCTCGTATGAGTCTATCGCCTGGGTAAAGACATCGATTGCGTCTGCAAACCAGCCCTTTTTAAAAAAGCACAAGCCTATCCTGTTCATCGCTAAAATTTTATGTCGCGGGTCCTTTTGGGCCTCCTGGAACAGGGGTATCGCATCATCATACTGTTTGTTCCTAAGTAAGCAAATACCATATTCGTACTTGGCCTGCATGTCGGTCGGATAGTTTTCCACGCTGAGACGGTAATGTTCTGATTGGGTGCTGTTTAGCTGGGCGGACAGTTCTGAAAGTCGCAACTTGGCTTGTGAATCATCCGGCTTGGCTTCGAGAGCGGCTTTGGCCTGCCTTATCCTGCGTTTGAGCTGTTTTATTCTTATCGTCCCCGCCCGTTGTTTAAAGCTGAAGTCATCTTTGGTTTTGTAGGCGTTTTCCAGCAGTTCTATCGCCTCATTCTCGTCCTTTTCGTTCTGCAATTCTGATAACGCCTCAGCCAGTTTGAATATATTCTTGGACAGATTTGGGTCCTGTGCCAGTGTTTTTCTGGCATCTTCAACTGCTGAGAGGCGGTAGCTCTCGGTTTTGACAATGCTTTCCTGGGCTTGAAGTTTTTCCTGTTTTTCGCGGTCCTTGATAGAGTGCCTGAAATCGCCCTCCTGGTCATACTTGCCTCTGGCGACAGTCAGCTCAGCCGAGAGGTTTTGAAACTCGTCTGCTAATGCCCCGTCATCTGGTTTAAGCCTGGAAGCACACTGGCACGCAGCAAGTGCTCTGTCGAACTGCCCGATAGTTGCGTAGGAATCTTTTAACAGAAGATATACTCGTAAAGATGGTTTCTTAGCGGCATTATTTGCCTGGAACAGTAAATCGGCAATCCACTTAGCCGTTTTTTCATAACCGCCCGCCGCCGCTGCCTTTAGCATTGTCTCGGCATACGGAAGATGGTCAGGGTCCTTTGCTAAGAGGTACTCGGCGTTAAGCATTTGATCCAGGGGCGTTTTACCTCGCAGCCGCTTTACTCTTTCCACCATTGAGGGCTTTTTGCCGTCTTTGCCCTGTCGCAGCAGAGCCAGCTCACGAAGCTTTAGATGGCCGTCCATCAGTGCATCGGGGGCGCAGCGCAGCCCTTCAAGGTACATATCGATAGCGTAATCGAAATTGTTTGTCTCCGCTACCTTCCGGGCTCTTTCAAAAAAAACCCTGGCCTTGGCATAATCTCCGGTATCTTTTTCTGGCATTTACAATTGATTATTGATAAATATTGATAAATAAATACTAAACGCTAAAATCAATTATAAATAATCAATAGCCACTAATCAATAGTCAATTTGGAGAAAATATGATAACAGCTCTTGAGCAGTATGACCCGCAGATTTACGAGCTTATACGGCAGGAGGCGGCTCGCCAGAGCGGCTCAATTCGCCTTATTCCCTCGGAAAACTACGTATCCAAGGCTGTGATGTTAGCCAGCGGGAGCTGCCTTACCAACAAATACGCCGAGGGTTATCCCGGCAAACGATACTACCAGGGCCAGCAGGTGACCGATCTTATCGAGAAAACGGCTCAGCAGCGGGCAAAGAAGTTATTCAAAGCCGAGCACGCCAACGTCCAGCCGTATTCGGGTTCCGTGGCCAATCTGGCTGCATATTTTGCCCTAATCAAGCCGGGCGATACGATTATGGGCCTGTCTCTTCCTCACGGCGGACATCTTACGCACGGCTGGAAAGTCAGCGTAACAAGCCAAATATTTAATTCCGTCCAATATACGGTCAACCCAGCCACCGGCAGATTTGACTATAACCGGATTGAAGAGCTGGCAAAAAAGCACAAGCCGAAAATCATCATTTCCGGCGCCACAGCATATCCGAGGGAGATTGACTTTGAAATATTCGGCCGGATAGCCCGTGACGTAGGTGCATACCACGTCAGTGATATAGCTCACATTGCCGGCCTTGTCGTAGCCGGCATCCACAAAAGTCCAGTTCCCTATTCCGACATAGTATCAACTACGACACATAAAACACTGCGCGGCCCTCGCGGCGGAATGCTGCTTTGCAAGGCAGAGCACGCTAAAAAGGTTGACAAGGCGGTTTTCCCGGGCCTGCAGGGCGGCCCGCATATGCAGACGCTGACCGCCATCGCTGTGGCAATGGCTGAAGCTGATACCCCGGAGTTCGTCGCCTATGCAAAACAGGTGGTCAAAAACGCAAAGGCATTGGCCGAAAAGCTGCTCGAATATGGCTTCAATCTCGTATCCGGCGGAACGGACAATCATTTAATCTTAATCGATTTGCAAAACAAGAACATATCCGGCAGAAAAATGGCGGAAGCTATGGACAGGGCACGGCTCGTTGCCAATCGCAACACCATACCTGACGACCCTAATCCGCCGTCTAACCCCAGCGGATTGCGCCTGGGCACGCCGGCGATTACCACTCGCGGAATGAAAGAGGCGCAAGCTGAGCAGATCGCCGCCTTTATAAATAAAGTAGCTGAAAACATCGATAACGAATCGGCAATTGAGAAAGTCGGTAAAGAGGTTTTGCTCCTATGCTCGCAATTTACTGTGCCGGAGCACTTTATCATACCGAATAAAAATAGTATTTAGTGAATAGTATTTAGTGAATAGTGAATAGCGCCTGATGGCCCAAAAACCAACTCCTAAAATAAAAAGCTTTAAGGACTTGCAAATTTGGAGGAAAAGTGTCAAAGTGGTTGAAGATATATACGTGGCTACCAGGACTTTTCCAAAAGAAGAGCTATATGGACTAACAAGCCAGATGAGACGCTCAGCAGTATCGGTGCCTTCTAATATATCCGAGGGCTTTGCAAGATTTCATAACAAAGAGTACAGGCAATTCTTGTATATGTCGCTCGGAAGCTGTGCTGAACTCTCAACGCAAATTATTATCGCCTCACGGCTAAAGTACATCAATAATGCCAAAGCAGATATCTTGTTATATAACATTGACGAAGTCAGCAAGATGACAATGGGCTTAATCAAAAAACTAAATACTAACGACTAAATACTAACGACTATAAAATGCTAAAAGAGCTATTCGAAAAACAGGCTGAACTGAATAAAAGGATAGGCTTTGACCCTGATGCCCTGCGAGAGAACTTCGACCCACAGATTAGTGGTATCTGGCTGAACAACTATCTGGCAGCAATGAGCAATGAACTGGAGGAGTTGCGGGATTGTACTTTCTGGAAGCACTGGTGCAAGGAAGCAAAAGAGGGGAAAAGATTTCTACTGCACGATTTGCAAAACGCCAGGGTCGAAGTAACGGATATGCTGTTCTTCTGGATTTCTCTGGCCCAGTGTCTCGGCCTGGACGCCGAGGATGTTGTCCGGTTGTACGAGCAAAAGTGTAAGGTAAATCACAATCGCCAAGACAATGGCTACTCGATGGCTGAGAAAACCGAGGATGATAACAAGAACATAAAATAGTTTACCTCCCATGGTTTATCCTGGTGGTTTTGCCGCTGTGCCGACGGTCGCTAAACAAATTTGTGATTGCGGCGGATTAAACCTGCACCAAACACTAAGAGCATCACTGTGGCAGGCTCGGGAACCGTAACTATAAGCTCAAAGCTTTCCAAAGTGCCGGTGTCATAATCAAACATATCGTAAATCTGCAGCCGCCAAGGGCCATAAATATCCTCGTTATCGAATTTAGAAAGCTCGTAAGGTTCAATAGGTTTGAATCGGCCAGTAAAAGGCGCTTCGGCTTGCCTGATGGAAACCGGCGATTCATCGTCAAATATGGTATTTGTATAGTTCCGGCCCTCAAAGAACTCCTTTTTGAAGTCATACATATTCAAACATATTCTCGTGCCGGCTGGGCTTTGCAGAAAAATCTGCAAATCAAATACGTTGGTGTGTGTTAAACTTATGCCGATATCAAGGTCATGGATAGTAAAGTGGTCGGGTACATTTATCACCGCCTCGGTCATTTCGATGCCGCTGCCCGGTTCGTCGAGGATAGGCAAATCAAAGTAGCCAGGATAAGTGCGAACAGCACCTGCGAAAACAGAAAAACCGCCCCCGATATCCCCCACCACAATAATAAAAATCACAACGGCACTTAATAGTGAGTTTCGAGTGTCCATACCACGCCTACAGACAAACTTCGACAGAGATATACTCGAATCTCACCTCTTCAAAAAGGCTTATAACAGCTTTGGATATTTTCGGCAAGTAAAAAATGTTTTTTTTGCAGAACGATATAACAACAAAACCCCCAGGATAAACCTGGGGGCTAAACGAACATAAACCCATGAAAGTGTTACCCATGTAGTCGGTATAAACTGTTACCTATTGTTTCGGTTGACACATATAACGATGTGTCAACCCCGCCCACAGGTGGCGGGGCTAAACAAATAAAACCCCCAGGATAAACCTGGGGGCTAAACGAACATAAACCCATGAAAGTGTTACCCATGTAGTCGGTATAAACTGTTACCTATGTTTCGGTTGACGCACAACCCCGCCCGGAGGACGGAACAATAAAACCATTAAACAAAACCCCGCCCACAGGTGGCGGGGCTAAACAAATAAAACCCCCAGGATAAACCTGGGGGCTAAATATTTTTGAGAACGTCCCGGCATACTTCGCAGGCCCGGGGACAACATTTATGTCATTTTACTTTAAGGACTGAGTTGAATCCGCCGAACGGATTTGATTCGGTCTGCTCGTTGTAGGGGTCCTGCTGCCACTGGCCGTCCACGACCAGACGATAACGATACTTGCCGGCAGGCAGCTTCAGCTTGGTCTGCCAGACGCCGCTTTTGCCCACTTTATGCATTACGGTCTTTGCCGGCTGCCAATTATTGAAATCGCCGGCAATCTGCACGCTGCCGGCACGAGGATACAGCGTTACAAAAACAATCGCATCGTTTATCTGGCTGACACCGTAATAGTTAGAAAGCCGGGCGTCGATATCCCTGTTATCGCCTGGCTTTTCTGCCCGCTCTACGCTGTTGCCGTCCGCTACTCTCTCCGGCTTTTCGGTTTTGGGGGCCTGCACAGCCCTTATAGCGGGCTTTTTCGCTGCGGCCATCAACTCATCGGCAGTGCTGCTAATCGCCGCAAGCTGGCCGGACAAGGAGTTGACAATCTGATGACGCTGCTGCTTTGCCTCAAAACTAATAACCTCTTCAGCCAGCGAACGAAAGTCCACCTGGCCCTTGCTGGAAGGATCGTATTCGCTGATGGGCTGGCCAAAACTGGCGGCCTCCTTGAGCTTGGTATTGAAATTAACAGTAGTGGTGAACATTTTGTCGGCGAAGTGGGTACGCAATTCACCCATAATCTCTCTGGCCATCTTCGTCCTTACGTCATACATACTGGCCAATACCCTAACTTCCACATGCTGACTGTATCGCTCGCAGAGGACACTGAGGGTCTCAAGCTGCTTGCTGAGACCGTGCAGCGCAAAGTAACCGGTCTCGACAGGAACAATGACATCAGTGGCTGCCCTTAGTGCATTGAAGGTCAATAGACCTACGGCTGGGGGACAATCAATTATTGCATAGTCAAACTCGCCATCCATCTCGGACAGGACATTGTCCAAACAGCTTTGGCGATCGGCAATTCCGGCCATCTGCTGCTCGAATGCGGATAAATCTATACTGGCAGGCGCTAACTGCAGCTTGTCACTAATCTGCCAGAGAATTTCGGTCAGCTTTATCGGCTCATTTCTGCTCCTGCTTATCAGCACATCGTAGATGCTTTGCTCAATCTGCTCCTCGGGCACGGCAAGGCCAACTGCACAATGCGACTGCGGATCCATATCGACCAGCAATGTCTTTCGGCCAACTTCGGCCAGCGCACTTGCCAGATTTATCGATACGGTTGTCTTGCCACAACCACCTTTTTGATTAACAATCGCTATAATTCTCATAGCTTTTCTCCAACTCCTAAGGTTCCAAACGCCCTCCGCCACGCCTGGAAAACCCTTTTCAATGCTAAAAACAGCCAAAGACTCCTTTATGTTAGTCGGCAAAAAATAACGAAAAACTTTATCTTTTTATGGGACTGGCCGATAAAAAACCTAAATAACAGTATAAATAAGGGCATTAGTACGCCGTAACAATCGTTTTTGTAAATACCATTGCTTTTGGCCCTCTGTCATTGCGAGCGCAGCGAAGCAATCTCAACTCATCGAAAGTCCGAGATTGCTTCGTCGCTACGCTCCTCGCAATGACACAAAGTGTGATTTTTCTGTCATTGCGAGCGCAGCGAAGCAATCTCAACCGTTCGAATATTTGAGATTGCCGCGGCCTAAAAACAAGGCCTCGCAATGACAACTTACAAAATCAAATGCTATGGCGTATTAGTATTGATAAACAGCTAAAACTTTAATATGCTATTGTGAGAACGGCTGAGGCCTGCTGAGAGTGCGATTATGCAGACAAGACAATTAGGTCATACCGATTTGAAACTAACCGCTATTGGGTTAGGCACATGGGCGATAGGTGGGCCGTGGCAATTCGGCTGGGGGCCGCAAGATGACGACCAGGCAATCGCCACAATCCTGCGCGCACTGGATGAAGGAATCAACTGGATAGATACCGCACCCATCTACGGCCTGGGACATTCAGAGGAACTTCTCGGTAAAGCTCTGAAACAAACCAGCGAGAAACCATTCATCGCAACTAAATGCGGGATTTTGTGGGACAAGCAAAAACAAAAGGTAAACTGCCTCAAGAGTCAAAGTGTCCGCAGGGAATGCTGCGACAGTTTAAAAAGACTCGGCGTAGAAACAATAGACCTCTACCAGATACACTGGCCGCAGCCGAATGAAGACATCGAGCAGGCCTGGGAAGAAATGGCTAAACTGGCCCAGGAAGGTAAGGTGCGATATATCGGCGTATCGAATTTTAATATCGAGCAAATCAAACGCATAGAGAAAATTGCCCCTGTTGCCTCACTTCAGCCGCCCTATAGTATGCTTCGCCGCCAGGTCGAAGACGAACTGTTAGAATATTGCGCAGAAAATAATGTCGGCGTTATTGCGTACAGCCCTATGCAGAGAGGTCTGCTTACAGGTAAATTCAGCCAGGAACGGCTGGCAGGGCTGGCCCTGGACGACCATCGAAGAAGAAGCTCTGATTTCCAGGAGCCGCAGTTCAGCGCCACTTTAGAGTTTGTTGAGCAGTTGCACAGTATCGCTGAACGCAACGGCAAGACCTTAGCTCAGCTGGCGGTTAGCTGGGTCCTTCGCCGAGGCGAAATTACCGCTGCCATTGTCGGGGCACGAAGGCCGGAACAGATTACAGAAACTGCTCTGGCAGCAGACTGGAAATTGGCTGATGAAGATATTGAGGAAATTGAGCGGCTATTGGCCGAACGACAGAACAAACTTAATACCAAATGAATCTTAAAGAGTGTAAAAAATGGCAAACAATAAAGACATATATACAAGTCCCTTAGTTGAAAGGAATGCCTCGAAAGAAATGGCGCAGCTCTTCGGGGCTCAAAAAAAGTTCAGTACCTGGCGAAGACTGTGGCTTCAGCTGGCAAAGGCACAAAAAAAACTGGGACTCGATATAAAACAAAACCAGATAAACGAAATGGCAGGGCATCTTGACGATATTGATTTCAAGAAAGCCGCCCGCTACGAAAAAAAATTCCGGCACGATGTTATGGCCCATATCCATACCTTTGCTGATGCAGCGCCGAAAGCGGCGCCGATTATTCACCTCGGCGCCACGAGCTGCTTCGTCGGCGATAACGCTGACTTGATAATTATGCGGGAAGCACTGCAGGTGACAGCCGGCAAATTGGCTGCGGTGATAAACCTGCTGGGTAAATTTGCAAAAAAACACCGTTCGTCAGCTACATTAGGGTTTACGCATTATCAGCCGGCCCAGTTGATTACCGTAGGCAAAAGAGCAACGCTGTGGTGCTACGAGTTCGTAATGGATTTGCAGGAAATCGAACATCGACTCGATACGCTGCCCTTCAGAGGACTCAAAGGTACTACCGGTACGCAGGCCTCTTTTCTATCACTGTTTGACGGGAATCATAACAAGGTCAAACAACTCGATAAAACCGTCGCCGATGCGTTCGGCTTCAAAAACATCTGTGCCGTTACCGGTCAGACGTATCAGCGAAAAATCGATACCCTCATTGTCAATACCTTAGCTTCAATCGCACAATCAGCCCACAAATTTTGCAACGACGTTCGACTGCTTGCAAATCTAAAAGAGATTGAAGAGCCGTTTGAAAAATCCCAGGTCGGCTCATCGGCAATGGCCTACAAAAGAAATCCGATGCGCTGCGAGAGGGTAACGGCCCTTAGCAGATTTGTATTGAGCCTGGCCTCCAGCCCGCAGATGACGGCATCCGAGCAGTGGCTCGAAAGAACGCTCGATGATTCGGCCAACAGAAGGATAGTTATTCCGGAGGCGTTTTTGGCCGTCGACGGGATTCTGGAAATCCTTATCAATGTAATGGATGGCTTGGTTGTCTATCCGAAGGTGATAGCAAATCGTGTTGCGGCGGAGCTGCCGTTTATGGCTACGGAAAATATCCTGATGGCGGCGGTTAAGGCCGGCGGAGACAGGCAAAAACTGCACGAGAAGATAAGGCAGCATTCGCAGGCCGCAGCAGAGCAGGTGAAAAAATTCGGCAAAGCCAACGATTTGATTAAGCGGCTCAAAGCAGATGCTGCTTTTAGTAAAGTTGATTTCAAAAAGGTATTAGACCCGAAAAGTTATGTCGGAAGGGCGCCGCAGCAGGTCGATGAATTTTTGAGAGATGTAGTAACACCAATCCGCAGAAAATACCGCAAGGAACTAAACAGAAAAGTCGAGCTAAAGGTATAAATCGTGACCCGTGACTCGGGTCCCGTGACTCGAGCGACGGGCAACGGAGCACGAATAATGACCAGAGAAGAACTGATAAAGCGTATCAAAGAAACCGCTTACCTGGAAGGTGATTTCACACTCCGCAGCGGAAAGAAAAGCAAATACTATCTGGATAAATATCTTTTCGAGACCTGCCCGGACATACTAAAAGCTCTCGGCGAAGAGTTCGCTAAATACATTACCGACGACGTGACTTTGATAGCCGGCGCTGAATTGGGCGGCGTGGCATTGGCAGCAGCTACGGCTATGCAGACAGGCAAAAACTGGATAATCATTCGCAACAGTAAAAAAGGTTACGGCACAGGCAAATTGGTCGAGGGCGTCTTAAAAAGCGGCGATGTGGTTTTGCTGGTTGAGGACATTGCCACCACCGGCGGACAGGTTCTCGAAGCGGCTAAAGTTATTACCGAGGCCGGTGCAGCCGTTAAAAAAATCGTATGTGTAATCGACCGTAAGCAGGGGGCTGAAGAAAATATCACTGCCGCCGGCTACAAATTCGAGAGCATATTAACAAAATACGACCTCGGTATAAAAGATGAGGATTGACCGGGGCGAGCAATTTTCTAAATGTTTTCCGCCAGAGCAATAATTTTCTGAGCGATGACGGCCTTTTTTGCTGACGGCAGTTTCAGCCATTTTCCGCCGGCAATTTTGATTTGAACGGAAGCAATATCAACGCCGATTGCAGCAGGAGTGTTGGCAATTATCATATCGAGATTCTTCTCCTTAAGTTTCTTCTCCGCATTCTTTCGCAAATCCTTATCCTCGAGAGCAAAACCCACAATTAGTTGTTTCGAGCGACGAGCGACAGGCGACGAGCGACGATTTAGTCCTGCCCATTTTAGAATATCGGCTGTCGGTTTTAATTTGATGGCCAGGGGGCGGGTGGTCTTTTTGATTTTTGTTTTGGCAACTCTGGCAGGAGTGTAGTCGGCCACGGCTGCGGCCATAATCAAACAATCACACTTTTCAAAATGCTTTTTGACCGCTTCGAACATCTCAGCGGCGGTGTCAACGCCGACAAACTCTACTCCAACCGGCGGCTGCAAATCAGAAGCGCTGATAAGTGTGACCTTATGGCCGGCTTTGAGCGCCGCGCGGGCAAGTGAAAAGCCCATCCTGCCGCTGCTCGCATTGGAAATAAAACGAACAGGGTCGATATATTCACGTGTCCCGCCCGCTGTTATTAGAAAGTGCATTTTTTCAATTGCTTTTGGTTATTTGCGGTTTTTAATTTCCGAAGCGATTTCTTCAATTCGCTCTAATATATCCTGCGGTTCTGACATTCTGCCAATACCCTCGGTGCCGCAGGCAAGCCGGCCCTTGTCAGGTCCTATCAACTGAAACCCCATCTCTTTTACCGCTTTGACATTTCGCTGAACAGCAGGGCTGAGCCACATATTATTGTTCATCGCAGGGGCTAAAAGCGTCGGCTTTTGCCAGCAGACGCAAAGGGTGGTACTTAGTAAATCGTCACAGATGCCGTTTGCAACTTTACCTATAATATTAGCTGTTGCCGGCGCCACAACAACAATATCAGCCCAGTCAACCAGAGCTATATGGCTAATCTTAAACTCGGCGCCGCTCTGCCACAAGCTGGTAAAGACCGCTGAGCGGCTGACCGCTTCGAAGCTCTTCGGGCTGATGAGCCGGCAGGCGTTCTCCGTCATTACCGTATTTACCACGGCGCCGGCGGCGGTCAGCTTAGCGGCCAAATCAACCGCCTTATAAGCAGCGACACCGCCACTGACACCAAGCAAAACATTCAGATTATCGAGATTTGTTTTCTCCTGGGCCATCTTAACTAAAGGTTCAATTATTCGTCGCGCGGCTCGTCAATTCCGCTGGCTTCAAAATCAATAGTGATTTTGTCCTGCAGGATTTCCTGAACAACAATTTCCAGTTGTGTTTTGCCCTCGGTGTCCTCAATCAAGGGCCGAGAACCGTGCATCATCTCGTCCAGCCGTTTTTGAATCAGCGCCGTTAATTTGAACCTGCCGCCAACTTTCTTTGTGAGTGCCTCGTTCTTGAGATCTTCTATCATTCTTTTTCTCCAGTACTCATGTCAAAGGGTACCCAAACGCTACCTGTCAGGTTTGAGAGCCCTGGATAATTTGTAACACTTCGCTTACCGCCTGTTCCAAATCATCGTTTATAACCATGTGTTCATAATATTGCCAGGCAGCGGCGATTTCACTATCTGCCCTGTCCAGTCTTTTCTCAGCCGTTTCAATGTCTTCTCTGCCCCTGTTGTTCATACGCTCGGCCAATTCACCATGGGTCGGCGGAAGAATAAAAATCATTTCCGCATCCGGATATACCGCCTTTGCCTGTTGGGCGCCGGCAACATCGATTTCCAGGATAACCGTTTTGCCAGCCCGAAGCGCTTCGTCTATCTTGTCCTTCGGCGTTCCGTAGAAATGGCCGAACACCTCGGCATATTCCAGCAGCGAGCCATTGTTAATACGTTCCTGAAACTGCTCTTTCGATATAAACCAATACTCTCTGCCGTCAACTTCGGTTTCGGCCTTCGGACGGGTAGTAACCGAGACGCTAAGATAAACATTATTCAGCCGTTTAGCCGTTTCGGCGCAGATAGTGCTCTTACCCACGCCGGACGGGCCGCTGACTATCACCACTTTGCCTTGTTGCGTATCTTGCATCTCGTATCTCGCTTCACGAAATATGCTTTCCTACTCTACGTTCTGAACCTGCTCTTTAATACGGTCTATCCAGCATTTTATATCCACCACCCAATGGATAATCTCGGTATCAGAGGCCTTGCTGGCAATGGTATTGGCTTCCCTGAGCATCTCCTGACTGAGAAAGTCCAGCCTGCGCCCAGCCTGGCCGTCCGCCTGGCAACTCCGGTCAAACTGCTGCAGATGCGAATCCAGGCGGGTAATCTCCTCAGATATATCCGACCTGTCGGCGAAAATCGCCACTTCCCTGGCAAGGGTCTGGTCGTCTAATTGCAGCTTTGCACCCGCCAGTAATTCATCGATTCTTTTCCTTAGTTTTTTTGCATATTCCTGCAAAACAGTCACCCCACGTGCACGTATTCGCTCAAGGTCCTGTTTCATTGCTTGACAAGAAGCATCCAAGTCCGCAGCAAGTGCGGCACCTTCGGCGGCACGCATTTGCTCGAGCTGCTCTACGGCCTGCTGTGTAATACTCAAAACTTTTCGCCTGACCTGCTCGGCCACCTCCTTATCCGGCAATACCGGCGTCAATATGCCGGGAAGGGTCAACAGGTAAGCCATATCAATCGGACTTTCAATATCAACCGAAGACCTAATCCTGTCCAATTTTTCCATAACGGCCAGCAGGGCCGTCTCGTCGATATCAAAAAACGCATTTGCCGAAATATTTTTGAGCCGAAGCGCGTAATTTACCATTCCGCGCGACAAACTTCGACGCAAAACTTTTTCAATATCCTCTTCGAGAAATGCCGCCGTCTCAGGCAATTTTATTCTGGCCTTGAAGTAACGGTTGTTGACCGTCCTGATTTCAACAACATAGATTACGCCGTTAAACTGGCCCTCCGCGCCTCCGTATCCGGTCATACTATTTATCATAACCACTACACTTTCAATTCGTGCTGCATATTGTGTACGTCGTATCGCCTATCCCTTTTCGCAGTACATCACGGACGAGGAACAACGAAATCAGTCGCCGGGCGAATTTGTATCGGCAGCATTATCAGTCTCGCTGGTCACAACCGGAACTGACGGCTGCTCTACACCTGCCGGCTGTTCCTGCCGAACCGCAGGGGCGCCGAAATCACTGACAGATGGTCTGTAGAATTTGGCCATTACCACCGCAAGCATCAGAAATACACCCACCAGCACTATCGTAAACCAGGTTAGGAAATCGCCGGTTTTGGAACCCAGAATCCCACTCGCTCCGCCTGCTCCGCCAAACGTCCCGCTCAAACCGCCGCCTCTGCCCTTCTGAATCAAAACGACTAAAACCAGCGCCACGGCGCAAATGACGAAAATAACAGCGACGAAGCTCATAAGAAAACCCACTGCCAACAACGGAAAAACTGTCATATCTTTTCCTCCCGGAAATTAAAAACTTGAAGCTAAAGAAGTCGGAACTTCTTACTTCTTAATCCCACAGTGGGATACCCCACGTGGTATTCTACTTATCACTCACTCCTTAACCGCTGCCTGAATTATTGCAACGAAATCATCCGCTTTCAAACTTGCCCCGCCCACCAGCAGGCCGTCTATATCCTGCTGAGACATCAAGTCCGCTGCGTTGCCGGGCTTTGCCGAACCGCCGTAGAGAATGCGAATCTGCTCAGCCAACCGGTTATCATACATCCGGCCAAGCAGCTCTCTTATAAAGCTGTGCACATCCTGGGCCTGCTGCGGCGTTGCCGTCAGGCCTGTGCCAATAGCCCAGACCGGCTCATAAGCCAACGTTACCGCTGAGAGCTTTTCAGCACCCAAGCCGGCCAGGCCGGTCTTTATCTGACGAGTTACTACCTCGATTGTCTGGTCGGCTTCTCGCTCAGCAAGCAGCTCGCCTACACACAGTATCGGCAAAAGACCGCCGGAAATAGCAGCGGTAACTTTTTTACCCACCAACTCGTCCGGCTCACCAATCACGTGCCGGCGCTCCGAATGACCGCACAAAACATAGATGCAGCCAATATCCTTCAGCATAGATGCACTTATCTCGCCGGTAAAAGCACCCTTGGTCTCTATGTAAATATCCTGAGCACCGACTGCAATGCTCGACGAGCTAAGCGCCCCAACCACAGACTGTAGATAAACAAACGGAGGACAGAGAGCTACATCAACAGTCCTGCCCGCTATCTGCTGTGTCGCAGAAACAATTTTCTCAGCCAACTCTACGCCCGTACGGCTGTCTGTGTTCATTTTCCAGTTACCCGCCACAAATGGCTTTCTCATAAAAATTCTCCTGTATTCGTAACTCGTCGCTCGTGCAATGAGCCATAAATTAAAGTAATGCCGTCGCCCGCGGGAAACTACCCAATATCGAAAGCTGCAAACAGTGTTTACGGGCCTCTTCCACTCCCTTTTGAACGTTTTCGTCCGTTCTGTGTCCGAGAAAATCCACAAAGAAATAGTATTCCCACTGCCTTTTCTTGCTGGGCCTGGATTCTATATTCGTCATATTGATACCGTATCGCTTGAGAACATCGAGCACATCAGCCAGGGCGCCGGCTTTATGAGCGGTACTAAACAGAATAGCGGTTTTATCCTCGCCGGTGGGCTTGGCATCTTCGGAGCCAATCACCAGAAATCGCGTTATATTATTGGTAATATCCTCGATATTTCCACAGATAACTTTCAGCCCATACAACTCGGCGGCGACAGTCGAGCCAATTGCTGCGGCGCCCGACTCGTCCGCTGCCATCTGCGCCGCCCGGGCACTGGAGGCAACGGGAATAATTTGCGCCTCCTTAAAAGTGGCACTTAGCCAGTTTCGGCACTGGGCAAATATTTCCGGCTTTGAATAAATTTTTTCGATATTCTCCAGCGGACAATTGCCTAAAAGATTATGATGAATCGCCATCAGCACCTCGGCGCAAATTTTCACATCGGAATCTATCAGGGCATCGAGCGTCTCTATTACGCCGCCGCCTGTGGAATTCTCTATCGGTACAAGACCCAAATCGCAGTGGCCCTTGCTGACTTCATCAAAAATACTCAAAATATCGGCTAACGACTCATATTCAACACTCTGTCCGAATTTGAGCATAGCAGCAGTATGACTGAAGCTGCCGCCGGGCCCCAGATAGCCGATTCGCAACGGCCTTTCCAGGAAAAAAGAACCGCTCATCAACTCACGCCAAATAGCTACCAGGCACTTATCCGGCAGCGGGCCTTCATTGGCCTCGACTATTCCGGCAAAAACCTCTTTCTCACGATCCGGCGCATAGATAGGCTTATCGGCCTTGTTTTTCAGCTTGCCTATCTGAACGACAACGCGCGCGCGCTCGTTAAGCAGCTTTACAAGCTGACGGTCAAGCTCGTTAATCTGATTTCTTAATTTGTCTAAAGACATAGGTCAAAAGTAAAAAGCAAGAACTTCCCTTAACTGTATTTTTTGTAAAAACTATTGTATTTAACAAAATTTGCCTCTTGCGTCAATGAATTTGACTTATTAAATGTGATTATTGATTTCTCCACACTGGATTGCGAACTATGTCCTAAGGACTCCTTATGGAGAACCACGAACTAATCAAATATACGATTTTTAAGACCAAATGGGGCTATTGCGGCCTTGCCGGCACTGAATTATGGCTCTGCCGAAGCTGCCTGCCGCTGCCGCAGCGCGAAAAAGTCGAATCGCAGCTTTTGGCATACGCCGGCACCGCTGAATACGATAAAGGGTTTTTCAAGACACTCCAGGAGCAGATAACCGCTTATTTCGAGGGCGCCTTGGTAAATTTCAGCCCGGACATCCCCATTGTACTCGACGGACTGGGCAACTTCGCCGGGCAGGTTTTGACTGCCTGCAGGGATATAAAATTCGGCCAAACAATAAGTTATTCAGGATTAGCGAAAAGAATAGGCCGAGCCGGCTCGGCAAGGGCCATCGGCAACACGTTAGCTAAAAACCCGCTGCCGTTGATTATTCCCTGCCACAGGGTAATTAAAAGCAATGGCGAAATCGGCGGTTTCTCCGCTGTCGGGGGAAAGAACTTAAAAGCAAAGCTGCTTCGCCACGAACAAGAAACGCTAATGAACTGCAAAAGCGGTGAACTTAACCGCCTTCGGCGGGACTTTTTTTAGACAGGATAACAGGATTAACAAGATATTATGTTTTGAATTATCCTGCCTTATCCTGTAATCCGCCGTAAGGCGTGCTGTGCACTGTCAAAAATACAAATTCCTATACAATTAAATTATTCCAGGTGGACGACTGTGTTGCGCCGGTCGGCTTCGAGGCTGGCTTTCTTGATACAATCATAAAGCCGGCGGGAATTTCGTACCTTTTCAAAAACAAACTCCGGGTCGGTCTTGTCATTTGTTATCAATCCAACAGCACCAATGCCGAAAATACAGTCGAGCAGAGACCTGCGCAGCTTCAGGTCAACCACCCGGAACATATCCAGATTGTCAACCCTTCTGTCGAGGATTCCTCTGCTGTACTCAATCCTGTCCTCGGTAACCTCATAATAGGTGCTTTTGAGCCGGACTATTTTCGCCAGAAGTCCAAGTATAACGATACCGATAAGCACAATCCCCGCTATCCTTCTGTAATCAGCAAACGCCAGGGCCTGGCTGTCAGTAAGTTCCAGCTCAAAGAGGTCGTTGACTATACTTTCGAGCGGCAGGGTTAACAAAAGATATGCGAGGCCGATGAAGAACAGCCCTTTTATACCTGCACCGGCCATTGCCCACAACGAGGGCCTGGCTTTGAACAGGATCTTATCTGCTGCTTTCTCGTTTTCTGGAGACTGCGAGTCCTGCTCACTACCTGCTTCCATGGCCTTTGCCTTGTCGGTATTGAGAAATTCACCGCAAAATCTGCACTTGATGGCTGCCGCCTGAATTGTCTCGGCGCAAAACAGGCATTGTTTCGTTTGCGGCTCAGTAAATGCAATAGAATCCATTTAGTACTCTGTCATAGAAAAAATGTGGGAATGTCATTGCGAGCGAAGCGAAGCAATCTCAAGACGTTACTTAACTTAACCGAAAGGTTGAGATTGCCGCGGCCATCTTCGATGACCTCGCAATGACAATTTCCTGAATTTAGCTTTGACGCCATATTAGTATCTATCGGAGATGTGTACTGAATTTGAACACTGGGGGATTCCTGCATCTACCAATTTTTTAGAACTTTTTGCAAAAAAATGTAGATTATACTTGACATAAAGTAAAGTATCCTTTACATTATGTACGATATAGCTTACATATATAAATTAAGAAAGGAGAAAAATCATGAATAAAACACAAAAATCAGCGATTTACTGTTTGGCGGCGTTTTTGTTCAGTGCTGTAGTAATGGCCTATTCGTTTATCAGTATCTTCATACTAAAAAGCTGGCCTGAAAGTTTTTTTAGCCGATTCTGGTCGATGATAGCGTATTTCGTATTTATAGTGGGATCGATTATTTTCCTGCGAAAAAAACAAAGCCCTAACGAACCCGATTTTGATGAGCGGGATGAGTTGATTAAAAAAAGAGCTGTGTTAGTTTCCTTTGTTTCGATTTGTATTTTGTTGGCTGCAGCTTGTATCATACCACGGTTTATTCTCGGAGAAACAGGCGCAATTCCTGTATATGTGCTGACATTTATCAATCTGGGCGTATTTATGATAGCTATGCTTGTTTACAATGTTGTGGTTCTGGTACAGTACGGCTGGGGGAGGGAAGGAAAATCAAAATTAAAAATGTAAAGTGTAAAATTGCCGAATCGCTCCGCGATGATGTTTTCAATAAACAAAATCCCCCGAATAAATTCGAGGGCTAAATATAAAAAACAACCTAAGTATGACCCTCAATATAAAGTTGAGGGCTAAACTAATCAAATGATATGTGATAATGGTAAATAACAGTATAAAAAACAATATTCGCAGATTGCGGTTTGAAAATAATGAAATGACCCAGCAGCAGTTGGCTGACAAGGCAGGGGTTACACGCCAAACCATAATCGCAATCGAGGCAGGCAAGTACGCGCCTTCGCTGACTCTGGCGTTTAAAATAGCCTACAGCTTCGGCGTACCATTGGAAGATGTGTTTCAATATGAGGTCTCTTAGAAAAAGAAATGCTCTGTTGAAAACTTGTCATTTCGACCGTAGTGAGCGAAGCGAACAAAGTGGAGAAATCTGTTTTTTAATAGATTTCTCGGCTTCGGCCTCTGTGAGGCCTTCGCTCGAAATGACTTTGGCGTCTGTTTTCAACAGAGCAAAGCTTTAACGCAATACGCAATACGATATACGCAATACAACATTTGGTATGGCTGAGCAATTAATAATAAGTATCAGTGGATTGAGAGGTATCGTCGGAGAAAACCTTACCGCATCCATCGCCGCCG
>CAJVYN010000015.1 GCA_913009355.1 uncultured bacterium
CAAATCTCTGTAGAAAAACTTGTTTTTAGAACAGAGCTTGCTTGAGAACACAAAGCCGGCTAAAAACCATCTCCGCCAATCCTGTAATCCCGTCCAAAAATCTTTGTGTCTTTTGTGCCTTTTTGTGGCTAAAAAAATCTGTGACTCATTTTTCCTAATTTTCACTCAAAGCACCTACTTTTTTGCACATTTCGACTCATTTCCTGCAAATTTTCGCTCGTTTTTGCTCGTTTTCGCTCGTTTCGTCTTTGCCTATTTCACCCAACCCCTACAACCCAACCCACCAAACCTTATTTTTCACCCAAAAACCCACATCGCCACCTGAAAAATATCCCCCAAAATCCCCTTTTTAAAAAAATTCCGGATAATTTCAGTTTTAAATTTTGCTAATCTGCGTTCTCCGCGTTTAATCTTTTACTTTCTTCTTTTTCTCTACCAACAACGAACTATGAACTACGAACTCATTTTAATCTTTTATGCGTGAAGTTTTTTTTTCCTGCCGAGTAATCGCCTACGATTTGGCCTTTGCCTAACAGTTTCCATTTATAAATTAACAGCCCCTCCAGCCCTACCGGCCCGCGGGCGTGGATTTTATTAGTGCTTATACCCACTTCAGCTCCCAGCCCATAGCGGAAGCCATCGCTAAACCGCGTACTGGCGTTCCAGAACACATTACCCGAATCGACCATGTCCATAAACTTCTCAGCCCTTTCCTTGTCAGCAGTAACAATAGCATCTGTATGACCGGAGCCGTAGCGGTTTATGTGCTCGATTGCCTCATCCATACCGCCCACAACTTTTATCGAAAGGATATAATCCAGATACTCAGTTGACCAGTCCTCCTCTACTGCCGGCCTTACATCTATTATTGCCGCTGTTTTCTTACAGCCGCGAATCTCCACACCTTTTGTTTCAAGTACCTTTTTAACCTCAGGCAGAAGCTCTTTCGCAACTTTTTCATCGACCAGCAAAGTTTCAGCGGCATTGCAGACAGCTACATACTGACACTTGGAGTCAACTGTGATATTCACAGCCATATCCAAATCAGCCTCGCCGTCGATATAGACATGGCATATCCCGTCAGCATGGCCTAACACGGGTATATTTGTATTATCCATTATATAGCGGACGAATTCGTTTGAGCCGCGTGGTATAATCAAATCGATATATTCATCCATCGCCAGCATTTCCGCCACATCTGCTCGAGTTTCCAGCAGGCCCAGCCATCCTTCGGGCAGGCCGGCCTTTTTGCCCGCCTCTGCTATCACTTCAGCTAATATACGATTCGTCTGCGCCGCTTCGCTCCCACCTTTTAATATAACAGCATTGCCGCTTTTTAAGCATAGCGTTGAGATTTGCACCAGTGCATCGGGGCGGGATTCAAAAATAACGCCGATAACCCCGATAGGACAGCTGACTTTGAAAAGCTCCAGACCGTCATCAAGCTCGGCAGCAGCGATTGTCTTACCTACAGGGTCATCGAGTTTGATTAAACTATCGATACCGGCACAGACGTCGGCTATTTTATTCTCATCAAACGCCAAACGCTTCAGCAAGGGTGCAGACAGATTGTTCTTTTCAGCGGCAGTCAGGTCTTCTTTGTTAGCTGATACGATTTCTGCGCTTCGTTGTTTCAGGGCTTTAGCGATTTCAGCTAATGCGCTGTTTTTTACATCCGTTTTGACTGCTGCCAGTGAAATCGAAGCTGATTTAGCTGCTGCGGCTATTTCGGCAATACTCATTTTGGTAAAAACTCCTTTCACCCGTCATTTGTTTTTTCTAAACACACTGATTATTCTACAAACTTTGGTTTTATTAGCCAAGCGGTAAAATTGTCGAATGAAATAGCGAAACAACGGCCAGGAAAAGGTTGCGGTCAAAATTTAACTCAAGTACAATCACGCAGCAAGAACAAACAGCAGTAAAAGCAGTCGAAAGTTGTGGCCTGCACTTAGGCACAGACCAGTTACAAAACAAGAGGTAAGATGAAGAAACTTGGCCGTAGTATAATGTGGATGGCTCTGTTGGCGATTGTGCTGCTCACGTTTTTATCTATCTTAGGGGCGTTTTACGGGGCGCAGGAAGCCAAGAGTTTTTTCAACTCGATTCCGCTTAGGGGTTACTGGTACGGCTTAGCGGTACTGTTAGTAGCGGGCTTTGCCGTATTTGGCCGACTGCTTCGCAAGCCGGGCCTGTTTATGATACACGCAGGTTGTCTGCTGGTGCTGGCCGGCGGGATGTGGGGTTCACAGGCGGGACATCAGCTTGCCGAACGGCTTTTAGGCACACACAAGATTCCACGCGGCTATATAGTGATTTATGAGGGCCAAGCGGAAAAGAGCGTACTTGCAGAGGATTTTAAACACCAGTTAGGTGAATTGCCGTTCAGTATCAAGCTAAAGGATTTTCGCCTGGAATACTACGAGGCAGATGAAAAGTCGGTTCCGCAACTGCACATAGAAACACAGGAGGGGCAGTGTCTGCAGCTTGTTGCCAGGACAGGTGAACAGATTTCTCTGGGTGAAGGTAAAGGCAGAATCAAAATAATAAATACTTTCAGGAATTTTAAGATTCGCCTCGATGACGGGAAAAAAACAGTAACCGACGGTGAGGGGCCGGCAGAGAACCCCGCTGTGGAGGTTGAGATAGAACGGCCTGATGGAACCGGTTACAGCCGATACGTATTTGAACGTTTCGCAGGCTATATTCACAGTGCAAATGACGGGCTGCAGTTAAGCTACATCTCGGAAAAACCCCAGCAGGTACGCGACTATTTGAGTGATGTGGCGGTTATCGAAAACGGCAAAGAGGTGACCAGCAAAACAATTGAGGTCAATCACCCCCTGTACTACGGCGGATACCATTTTTATCAGGATTCCTATGATGCAAAGGCGGGCAAATATACCGTTTTGTCGGTAACATCTGATTCGGGTCTGTATGCAGTATATGGAGGGTATTGGCTGCTCTGTTTAGGGGTGCTGTGGCAGTTCTGGTTCAGACATATAATTAGCAGATTAAAAAAGAAAAAACAGCCATAAAAAGGAAAAGCTGCGATGGCGATTAAATATACGTTTCAGGGCCTGCTTATCTATCTGGTGATGGCGGTATATCTGTCTGCGTTTCTGGCAATGGTGCTGGGCAGAAAAAAAGCGGCAGGCCGCTTATATCTGGCCGGATTCGTACTTGCGGTAGCTGCCTTTGGTTATCGCTGGTATAATGTGCGTCATATCCCCTTTCAGAATCTGTTTGAAGTGTTTTTGAGTATGGGGATGGTGATATATCCACTGTCGATATTCTGCCGGCGATGGCTTGGCGTCGGCGGCGAAGCGGCGGATATGCTGATTGGGACGATATTGCTGTTTCCTGCTGGTTTCATATTTCACGCTGAGCCGCAGAAGCTGCCGCCGGCGCTGCAAAGCTGGCTGTTCACACCCCACGTAGCGGTGTACCTGGCCTCTTATGTAATAATGGCCAAGGCCGCGGTACAGGCGGCCTGTCAACTGAACGGCAAGGCCGGCGACGCAAAGGCAAACCTTGTCGGCTATGAAAACGGCACGTACAGAATGGTTTGTCTTGGCTTTCCGCTTCTTACACTGGGCCTGATTCTGGGCAGCTGGTGGGGTAAATTAGCCTGGGGCGACTATTGGGGCTGGGACCCGAAGGAGTTGTGGTCGCTGGCTTCGTGGCTGGTATATGTGGGGTATTTCCATTTCAGATATATGTTCGGCAAAAAATATGCCCGCATCAACAGTATCTGGGCGATTTTAGGGATGGTTGCAATTGTGATAACACTATTATGGGCGAATTTATCCAGGATTTTTTCCGGCCTGCACAGCTACGCAAGTTAAAAAATCGCTTTGATATTGGTCGCATTCATTCGGCTTCATTCAATAGAAAAGGCGGGATACCATAAAGCATCCCGCCTCTTATTTTTTCAGCCATTTTATAGATAGCAATTCTTAGAACGTATATGTGTAGGTGAATATAGCGCCGTGTGCTTCGTAGTCATCGAAGCTGTTGCCGTTGTGATTGTTGAAGTTAATAAACTGATAACCTGCACCTATAGTCTGGTTTTTCGCGACTTTATGCTTCAACATCAAGCCAACCTTGTCATACGCAGAGTCATTTGCATTATCCCCATCCCCTTCTCCCATCGATTCGGTGTGTTGAAGACCTACAGTACAGGAAGTATTTTCATTGAAGGCATAAGTACCATCCAGCAGAATTGAGTACGAGTTTCCAACATAATCGAATGGTTTAGAGCTGGCAGCGTTGTCTGTGCCGGCAGTTCCATTGCCCGGTGTGTCGAGGTTGTAGTTCTCTAACATAAATGTTCCTACGAGAAACATATTCTGGGCCGGGCTGAACGAAAGGCTTGCCAAACCACGATGAATCTCAAGATTCTGTGTCTTGCCGCCCAGCTCAGTATCTATACTTTCCTGGACAAACTGGTACATCAACGTGGAAGTAGCAGTACCGTTCATACGCCAGTCCGTCTTTAATGTAACATCGTTGCCTCTTCTGCGGTAACTGCCGAGATAGCCGGGATAGAAACTAAGGTCGTTATCGAAGCGGTCCGTGTAACTGCGCTTAAGGTCTTTAATCCGGAACTTAACCGTTGATTTTAGCGCTCGGCTGTGGCGACGCACTGCCTTGAACGTATAAATCTGGTCCGTGTAGTCGATATCCGCTCTCCGGTCAAAAATATCTACCGCTCCCTCGCCGTTAATTTCCATACTTCGTGTATCTACAGATTCGCTCCAATCCAAAAATCTCTGTTCCAAATCCGCGTCAAAACTAAGCGTTGTCCGCTCAATACCCTTGTAAACAAGTCGTAACATCCCTGCAAGTCTTACCTCATCCAGTTTGCTCCATGCTTCGCGGAGAGTTCCGCCGCCCGAACTCGAAAGGCCAATGCTTTGCGACGAAGTCTTTGAGTCTTCAACGCGAAGACCAGCGCTGAGGGACAGGTTTTCTTTCATAAAGTTGGCTTTGCGGTATCCGAAGGCACCAACGTTTGTCCTTCTGCTGTTGCCGACTTTGCTATTTGTAAAGGGGGTAGTAGCTGTGCTCCCTCCAACCGACGGACGAATCATATTACGGCTGCTATTGTTATTAAGGTAGTTGTACATATAGTTGGCGGTAACATAAGTCTGGTCATCCAGGAAGCTGTCAAACATTAACATTGTCCGCCAGTTCGTGTAACCCGGGTCATCCTCAAGTGTTCGCCACTGATCCACGGAACCGTCATTGTTATATCGCGGGTACACAATGAGCTGTTCGTCGCGGTACTGCTCGAACTCCTGCCTGATTCTGAAGTTGTATTTTTCGGCAAATGTCTGGGCAACTTCAGCATAAAATGTATCGGTGATTCCCTTCATATTGGTCATCGCCGGTATGCCACGGAACCTTGGTTTGCCGCCGGCTAAAGGACCCTTGGCTTGAGAACCGCGAAGCAGCACTTCTTTACCGTCTCTTTCCAGCCGATGCCAGCCCAAAATGACTTCCGGTCCCTCAAGCGGGGTAAGGCCAAACTCAATGTTATAGTTCCTGCGGTCAGTAAAGAAACCACCATCAGACTTTTCTGCAAAACTTGTATCCAGCCCGAACTGCGTGGGGTCCCAATACTCATTGGAACCGTCGAAATAACGCCTCAAGCCCGAAAAGTCTAACTTCAAATAGTGGCTATCCTCCTTTTTCAGCAAAAGGGACATCCTGTAGTCATAATCGTATAAAGCCCTGCCTTCGAAAACCCATTCGTATCCGTTTTCATCCGGCCCGATGCTTTCTAAATGCAGCCAGTCAAGTCCGCCGGTAGAGTTATCTGTCTGCCACTGGTCTTCGCGGAAGCGGCCGTCATCCTTGTCCACACCGAAGTAGCCATAACGGAACCGGATTTCACCCTTATAGGGCTTGTCCGACTCCTGGCCATAACCAAGACCAGTAATTGTAACCAGACAGATGATTACAGCGATTACAATTCTCAATCCAATTATCTCTTTCATATTCTCAACTCCTGATTTATGAGTAATCATTGTATTTTTTCCATTTCCGGATGACTGCCGGTTTACCTGTTAAACGTTCTCCAGATGTTCGAGCCGTGTGGAGCCCTGTGATGGTCGATACACTCTACGCCCTCACCGATGAAGTAGTCGTGCGTCTTGCCGCCAAGGGATGGGGAACTGCTGTTGAAGTTGACCTCCCAGTGACAGCGTAAGCACGTTGTTGTCTGGCCCGCCACCAGTAGCTTGTCGCTTATAGAGCCGTGTGGATCGTGACAGACAGAACAGCCTTCGCGCATCGCATCGTGCTCAAAGACAAACGGGCCTTTCATCTCCTTGTGGCACTTGAAACATTTTTCGTCTTTGCCGAGCAGCATTGCTCCTCCCGTAGCCCGCACGTCACTGCCGTGCATATTGTGGCAATCAGAACAGGACATTTGGCCTTCGAGTACAGGATGGCGATGCTGGAGAGCGAATTTGCCTTTAATGTCAAGGTGACAGGAAAAACAGGTTTGGGCGTCAGCCTTTACAATCTTGCTCTTGTCACCCTGGCCTTCGACGTGAAGACTTCCAGGGCCGTGACAGGTCTCGCAGGCCTCTGCCTGGCCGGCTTCGGCGTCTTCAGCCGTTATGTCAATGGCTACGCTTGCATGGTCGGTGAGGTTGAAATACTTGCTCTCGTCTTCATGACATTGTGCACAAGTTTCTGACCCGACATATTCAGCTCCGGGCATAGCCGGCGGTGTCATAGCTATCTGCTCATCGGAACCAATCATACTGCAGGCCCCGACAAATATCCCGACACCAATACAAAGAATTACAATCAATCTTGCCATTACATGCTTCTTATTATTAATCATATTTTTCCTGCTCCTTATTCCTGATAGAATTTGCTTACGCTTAAGACATACACATATATGAAGCTGATAATCGGCACGTTTCCCTGAAATACTTTAGAGAACCCGCTAATGATATTGAACAGAAACATTTCTCGCCGCAATATTGGGAGTTTAGCAATTGGCGTACCGCCTGGCAAAAGAAAATTTCAAAAAAATAAAAAAAGTGTCCGAAACACTTACATGGTTTGGTATTAAAACAATTTAAAAATATTATTTGCACAACGCGTTATTCACAAAAAACCTGTTAGTACCGCCATATTTCTCAGAACTGAAAATGCACATTCCCGAAAGTGGGAAAAATAAACATCCCTGACACTTGCAAAATTGATTATTGATTATTGATTATCGAAATTGAAAACGGAAAAATATCAAAGCCCCTGAAGTACCGGATGGAAAAACGCTTGACTGCATCTACTGTACACAATAAAGTGGCAACGCAAATGAACGTAAAAGAAACCAATCGCTTACGAAATGCCGGCTCAAAGCTGACAAAAATACTTTGCTCGGTTAAGCTGGCTATAGTGGCCCTGCTATTTATCGGCATCCTGTCGGTAGTGGGAACGCTGGTTCCACAAGGCGGTGAGGTAGCCAGATATGTGGAACTTTACGGCCCATTGATAGCCGGCATTGTCTCAAAGGCGGGGTTGACAAACGTGTTCAGTTCGTTGTGGTTTCTACTGCCGGTCGGCTACCTTGTAAGCAGTATGATTGTCTGTTCTATCAGACGTTTGAGAAATGTTTTGCGGGCTGCGAGAAAGAGGTCGGTACTTCTCGAAGAAAGCAAATATGAACTGAAACCGTACCATCAGGTTTTTTCTCTATCCGCTGATGCCGGCCTGGATATTGTCCGTAATGGCTTGAGAGAGAAGGTTGTAGAGGTACTCGAAAAAAGCCGCTACCGGATTGCAGATAGCGTAAGCAGTGAAAATACTCATTATGTTTCAGCCGACAAGGGCATCGTGGGTATTTGGGGGCCGTTTCTGGTACATCTTAGCATAATTATAATCATTATAGGAGGCGTCTGGAGCGCAGCGGCCAGCTTCTCACACTTTCTCGATATTGAAGTCGGCCAATCTGTGGACATTCCTGAAACCCCGTACAGGATTGGCCTGAGCGACTTTATTATTGAGTATTACGAGGCGACCGACCAGCCGAAAGAATACATAAGTCTTCTGTCTGTTACCGAGAACGGTCGGGTAATCGGCGAAGGAGAGCTTAAAGTAAACGCTCCCCTGGCCATTGAGGGATTACACTTTTATCAAATGAAATACATCCCAAGCGTAGCGGATGTTACGATTGCAGTAACCAGAGATAACGGTGAAAAAATCGGGGAATTCAGACTCCCTATGGTACATGGCCGTTATATTGAGCAGATAGGTTTGACGGTTAAGCCGGCTGAATTCGCCCCTGATTTTGCGATGACGGCAGATAAGGTAGCTGTCTCCCGCACCCCAAACTTTAACAACCCAGCGGTTCTGCTGGACATCTATTCGGACAAAAAACTTCTGGGCAGTAAATGGGTTTTTTTTGACCCTGCCGGGTTCCATACTTCCGCAGAAGCCGGTTACATTTACGAATTAAAAGATTTTACGCTGAAAACCTTCAGCGGTATCAGGGTCGTCCGGGACAATGCTGTTCCAATAATTTACGCTGGGTTTTCTATACTCGTGCTTGGTGCATTTCTGAGCTGTTACGTATTTCATCGGCGGGTATGGGTAATGGTCAAATCTTCTCAGGGACAAATCAAGCTGTGCGTAGCAGGGGCGTGTAACAGGAACATGCTTGATTTCCAGCGAGAGATTGACAAGTGCCTCAGAGAAATTCTGCCGCCAACTCAGGAGGGCCTGCTATGAACACTTCCTCGTTCGTAGGCGTGGCGATGCTGATATACATAGCGGCGTCGGTCGGATATATGATTTTTGCCCTTACGGGCAATAAGTTTGTGCGCATAGCAGCAATGGGTATAGCTGCTGTAGCCTTTACCATTCATACCGCTGCGGTAACATCACGTACCATAGAAGCGGGCCGACTGCCGCTGACCAATACTTATGAGACGCTTCTTTTGTTCTCGTGGGCATTGACACTGCTGACATTCTGGTGGCAGAACAGGTACGAAGTCCAGATACTGGGGGCTTTTACGTTTCCTTTGGTTTTCCTGCTGCTGGCCGCAGCGTCATTGCCGCAAATTTCCTCGGAAATACAGCCGTTACTGCCCTCACTCAAGAGTAACTGGCTGCTGGCTCATGTCCTGACATGTTTCGTTGCCTATGCCGCTTTCGGCGTGGCATTTGCCACTGGTATTATACATCTGGCGTTAAGGCTGCCAGCCAAAAGAAAGCTCTGGTTGAGCAGGATAGAGCTGTTCGACAATATCACCTACCGAGCTATAGCACTGGGTTATCCTCTTCTTACTGTAGGTATAGTCACCGGTGCAATCTGGGCCAATTCCTGCTGGGGGCGGTATTGGAGCTGGGATCCAAAGGAAATGTGGTCATTGATAACCTGGATAATTTACTCTGTTTGTCTGCACTTAAGATACGCCGCCGGCTGGAAAGGCCGATGGGCTGCCTGGGCTGCTATTGCCGGATTTATATCTGTTATTTTTACTTATCTCGGCGTAAACTATCTATTCACCGGCCTGCACAGCTACGCATAACGTCTAAATTAGTTTACAAGTCCTAAGCAATGAAATTCTCTGCTACCGGTCCAGAGAATTATCTTCCAGGATACTTTTAACGATTTCTGATGACATAATTTTGTCAACAAGTCGATTATATTTTTTAATAGTTCTTTTTCGCAGGGTAAATTCCTGCGGGTTGACCGCCTGTGTGGCGTGAGCAAGATGTATTATATATCGGCCCATTATCGTCGGCGACAGCTCAACGGTTTTGTAGCAGCGGTCAACCAGCTCGAAATACAACTTTTTGCCGGATGTCAGGCCCTTGTCCCTGTCGGTAAGAAACGAAAGCCCCTCTTTGCGCAAAATATCCGTCCGGTAAACACAGCATATCGTGCGATTGTAATAACGGAATTTTCCGACCGGGTCCGGCTCTCGAAGCAATTTGCGTTTGAAGGTTCTAAAATCGGTCGCTTTCTTGAGCATCGTTCGCCATTTCGGCGCCAATTCGATTTTGCCGGAACCAACGCAGGTTATAGTCGTCGCTCGTCGCTCGTTGCTCGTCGCTCGCAGTACATTATTTCCATTACCATCGAAGCAACTAATCAGTTCGCTAAGCCAGCCGGCCCTGCAGACAAAAGTGTCCGAGTGCATCGAAATGAAAAATTCGGTATCGCAGTGCTCCAGCCCTACGTCCAGCGCCGCAGCGTGTGAGTAGCCGCCACTGGGGTCTTCTTTACTGCTGCGCTCGATTAAACGAATCCAGCGCAGAGCTTTGAGATACTCCAGAGACTCATCTTGTGAATTGTTATCAACAACGATTGTCTCATAAGGGTACTTGGTGAATTTGCGAATGCTGCGCAAGCACAGTCTGGTAAAATCTAATGTTTTATAATTCACAACGCATATCGTTGCTTTACCTTTGAGCGGCTCTGACATTGACCGGCCTTTTCTTTTTTTGCCACAGAGTTCACAGAGAGCTCAGAGAATACAATATTGTCATTCCTGTGGAAGCGGGAATCTATCTTTTTATCTCTGTGGACTCTGTGTTCTCTGTGGCTATTTTTTTCCTCATTTGCCTATCGATTTTCATACATAGAATCGTAGTACTTTTGATAGTCGCCTGAGACTACGTTACTGAGCCAATCATTATTGCTCAAGTACCAATCGATTGTTTTGCCGATACCTTCTTCAAAAGTAACCGAAGGATTCCAGTTCAGTTCTCTGATTATTTTGCCTGCGTCAATAGCATATCGCCTGTCGTGGCCCGGTCTGTCGGTTACGTGTTTAATCAGTGAATTTGGTTTGTCAAGACGCTTGAGTATCAGGTCAATAACTTCGAGATTTGTTTTTTCATTGCAGCCGCCAATGTTGTAAGTTTCGCCCGGCTGTGCTTCGGTCAGGACCTTCCAGACGGCCGTGCAGTGGTCATAGACGTACAGCCAGTCGCGTACATAGAGGCCATCGCCGTAAACGGGCAGCTCTTTATCGTTCAGGGCGTTGTTAATCATCAGCGGAAGCATCTTTTCCGGAAATTGATATTGGCCATAGTTGTTCGAGCACCTCGTAATATTAACCTTAAGTCCCCAGGTGTGGGCGAAAGCCTTGACAAGATGATCGGCGGCGGCTTTACTGGCTGAATACGGCGAATTCGGGCTTAGCGGCGTCTGCTCTGTGAATTTGCCATCAGGGCCGAGTGAACCGTACACCTCATCGGTCGAAATCTGAATGAACCGTTCTAATTTATTGTCACGCGCAGCTTCGAGCAGGGTTAATGTCCCGGTAACATTGGTCTCGATAAAAATTTTCGGCTCGGCGATCGAACGGTCAACGTGACTTTCAGCTGCAAAATTGATAATCGCATTTATTTCGTACTGTTCGATGATCTTGTCGATTAGTGGACCATCACAGATGTCACCCTTGATAAATTTGTGGTTGGGGTGGTTCTCGAAGCCGGCCAGGTTTTCGAGATTGCCGGCATAGGTAAGTTTGTCGAGATTAACCACGAAGCAATTCTCGTGCTCTGTAAGAACCATTCTCACAAAGTTGCTTCCTATAAAGCCGGCTCCGCCTGTAACAAGAATCTTTCTCATAACTGCTCCAAAAACTCCTCCAGCGGCTCCTGCCAACGCCGAATCGGCTCATCCAGCAGGGACTGGATTTTGTCACAACAGAAGCGGCTGTTTAACGGCCTTGCAGCGGCGCTGGGGTAATCGCTGGTCTTGCAACTGCTTAAATCGACAGAGATATCAAGTTTATCAAAAATGAATTTTGCCATTTCAAATCGGCTGACGCAGCCGGCAGCGGCAAAATGGAACAGGCCCTCAGGCTTTTTTTGTATAAAATCGCAAATCACACCGGCAACCTCTGCAGTAGCGGTTGGCGAGCCGAACTGGTCGTCAACAACCTTTAACTTTCCCTTTGCTTTTGCACGGTCAATCAGCTTGGTTACGAAATTATTGCCGCTCAGGCCATACGTCCATTCGACGCGCATTATACAACAAGAACAGCCGCTTTCAACTAAAAGCTGCTCACCGGCCAGTTTGCTTTTGCCATACGTGTTTATCGGGTTCGGCGTGTCGGTCTCAATGTATGCCTTGTCGGATTTGCCGTCGAAGACAAAATCGGTACTGATGTGCAGAACCCATACGCCGGCTTCTCCGGCCAAAGAACCTAACTTGCCCACGGCTTCAGCATTGACTTCGTAGGCCAGTTCGGATTCGCTCTCGGCCTTTTCGACATTGGTATAGGCGGCGCAATTGATTATCACCTTGGCATCCCTGACAGCTCTGTAGAGATGCTGCTCGTTGGTAATATCGAAATCCGGCAGGTCGAGCACAGCTGCGTTAAGCTGGCGCTGCTGACAGGCCAGCGCTAAATCAGAGCCGAGCATACCCTTACCGCCTAAAATAACGACCTTTTCCTCAGCCATCCCTGCGCGTCCAGTCGTATGGGATGTCATTGTCGTGTGGGTCGGTGCGGTATTCGTCCGGCTCAGCGTAGTTGTACATTTCCGAGACTACATTTACGATATAGGCCTCGGTTTTACCTACGCACATCCAGCCGTGCTGAATACCAGGCGGTATGCGAACCAGACCAGGACAATGCTCACCCAGGTACAGTTCATTTACAACGCCGTAACTCGGCGAATCTTTACGCTCGTCATATAGTGCTATTTTTACCGTACCTTTCATAACGTAAAAATGGTCGGTTTGTTTCTTATGATAATGCCATGCCTTGACGACGCCGGGATAGGTGCTTGTAAAATAGACCTGACCGAATTTTTCAAACCAGGGGTCGTCGGCTCTCATTATTTCGCCGAGCCGGCCACGCTGGTCGGGCAAAACTTTTGCACGGCGGGCGGCAACTGCGTCAATCAGAGCTGCCGAGCCGCGGATAATCAGCCCCTCATCCGAAAAAACCGTCTTTAACGTCGCTGTTTTTTTTGTCATTGCGGCGGCTCCTTTATAACCAGTTCATTCACTCTGTTTAAGGACTCGAACGTTCCAGCGTCACTCCACCAGCCGGCGAGGATATCATAGGCCAATTGGCCCTTTGCAATGTAAGCATTATTGACATCGGTGATTTCAAGCTCGCTGCGAGCCGATGGTTTGAGCGTTCGTATAATATCAAAGACCGAGGCGTCATAAAAATATATACCGGTTACGGCATAATCTGACCTGGGTTTTTCCGGTTTTTCGTCAATACCGATAACCTTGCTATCGGATATTTGAGCGACGCCGAAACGCTGGGGATTTGCGACCTGTTTGAGCAGTACCCTTGCGCCGGTTTTCCGGGAGATGAATTTGTCGGCGTATGCTTTCAGGTTATCTTTAAAAATGTTGTCGCCGAGAATGACTACCGAGGAGTGGCCGTTTGCGAAGTGTTCAGCCAGCGCAAGTGCCTGTGCAATTCCGCCCGCCTCGTCCTGGACTTTGTATGTGAATCGACAGCCGAAATCTTTTCCGGAGCCCAGCAGACTGACTACATCGCCCATATGTTCAACGCCGGTTACAACCAGTATTTGGCTGATGCCGATAGATGTCAGTTTTTCAATCGGGTAATAAATCATAGGTTTTTGCCCGATGGGCAGCAAATGCTTGTTGGTAACCTTGGTCAGGGGCATCAGCCTCGACCCTGTACCGCCGGCAAGCACAATACCTTTTAAATCCATATTCATCTCCTTACGAGTTGCCTGGTCATTTTTTATATTACCTCAAGTCGGCGGAGGATGGCCTTTGCCCAGCGGCCGCTGCGGAGCTGTGAGAGGATAAGCAGTAACATTACCAGCAGCCAGAAGCCGGTGAACCGTAAATAGTAAAGGGCTGCACCGAATATACCGCTGTCATCGGCAGCGGCGTATGAACTCAATAATTCTTCGGGGGTGTACATCGCACCGACAATTACGCCGGCAAAGAACTTTTGCCAGGGCAGCAGCAGAACCAGAAAGGCCAGCGAGAGGAAAAACGCCCGACAGATATGGTTTATTCCGCCAAGCCGGCCCAGCAGTGAGACCTTCAAACTAAACAACATTGTCAGGCAGTAAAGTACGGCTGCCGGTATGAGCACAAAGTTGAAGAATCGAACAGCAAAGGTTAATTGTTCGACTTTTATTTTTATGCCGAAGCCGGGGCTGGTTTTCTGCTGCTGCGTCTGCTGTAATTCCGGCAATGCTGCTTTGCCCGGCTGGTTCGGAGCTTCGGTTACTTGTTCTGCCGCTTTTTCTATTTTATTTAGTGTTTCAGCCAGTTGTCCTGCCTGCTTTTCTTCGAGAGGTACGGCAAGTTCATTTGCCGGTGGTGGTGTGATTACAACTGGTGGTGTAATTACAGGTGGTGGTTCGATTATAGAAAGCACAGTTTCTACCGCTTTGCCTTTGTCTTCAGTTTTGATGCAGCCGGTATCTATAAGCCAAAAGGATGTCTGCAACAGCAGAAGGCAGCAAATTACGATTACAAATAAGAAGTTTTTCCAGCCCCTGAACACCCCAACCGCTTCGAGACAATCAGTAGTATCCAGTAAATTTTTCGTATTGGTCCGGCCTTCATTCATTTTTTAATCTCCTTGAAATAAATGAGCTAAAGTGCCTTAACTTCAGCTCCCTGCCTTTCCCTGATGATTATTATGTTTCCTACCTGCCGTAAGTGCAAGGAAATTTTCAAGTTACGATTGACTATTTACGATTGACTATTTACGATTAACTGCGGCAAAGGCAGGGCTTGAGGAGAAGAACAATTTGGATACAGGTATGGTAAAATCGATTATAACCGGTTTTGTGCTGTTGTCGTTAATTCTTGCTCTCATGGGATGTTCGAGGCCAGAGCAACCACTGTCAACGTGGTTTAGCCGGCAGACAGGGGAAGTATCTGCGGAAAAACCGGTAGATGAGTCCGCTATTAGACTACGTATATGGAAGAAGATGGGGATTGTCGTTGAATCCCGTACTCATAAAGAAGCATTTATGTATCTGCGGTTTTACGAATGGAATATGTTTGAAGCTGTGCTGCCGGCCGAACACACGCGCGGTTCTTCTGATTGGCCGTGGCAGCTCAGTCCAGACAAAAGCAGGGCTACGCTGAAATCGCCGGCTATGAACCTGTCTGTTCAGGCTGCGAATGACGGAGCGGACCTGATACTGACTATAACCAATAAATCCGGCCACGATTGGCCCGGGACAGCCGCCATTATTCCCTGTTTTAGTCCCGGTGTGAAATGGGGCAAAGTACGAGAGAATCCTCTGTTTTTTGACGAAACACATCGAAACACCTATTTTGTCGGCCCCGACGGTCTGGAGTCCCTCCGGGGAAGAGAAATACATTTCAACGAAGTGCTCAGTTCCGCCCTGGAAAGTATCTCGCCGAACGGCAAGTTCACATTCTCCGATAAATGGCCCAGCTCGCAGAGAAACGCAACGGACGGCTTAATGATACGTCAATCCCGGGACAAGAAATGGGTCGCCGGCATCGCATGGGAGGATTTCCTGTCCGCTCAGGGCCACAATCCCTGGAAATGTATGCATCTGGCGGTTCGTGTAGGGCCGCTGAAACAGGGCGAATCAAAGAAGGTCCGCGGAAAAATATACCTGTTCCAGGGAACCAGGCAAGACTGCCTCAAACGGTTCTACAGGGATTTCTTCCGCGAAAAATAGTTGGCCCGGCCACCCACCTGTCTTCTAACAAAGTGCTATTTTTCTTGCAAACGCAGGGAGGTTACATATACTCTGGGGTTTCAAAACCAGTATAGATTCAGCAAGATTGGAGCACAAGTATGAATTTAATGAAATGGTTCCGCAAAAATAACAAGAAAGTGATGGCTGTTGTGGTCGTCATTATAATGCTCGGCTTTGTGGCAGGGCCGATCATTCGACGGCTTGGTCGAAGCCGAACAGGACAAAATCAGACCGTAGCCTACCTCGCTGATAATAAAGAAATAACACGAAATGACCTGGCATCGGCACGGCGGGAACTGGAAGTTCTGAAGATGCTGGGGGCCGATGAGATGCTAAGAAGTATTGGCGTGCCACTATCCCGTATACCGGATTTACGAGCTGTTCTGCTGAGCGAACTGCTGTTTTCAGAGCGAAGTACTTCAGCAATATTAATCAAGCGTATAAAACAGATGATACGAATGAACAAATACAAAATCAGCGACAAACAAATCAATGATATCTACAGGCGATCGACGGGAAGCGATTTATACTGGTATTGTTTGAAAAATGAAGCGCAGCTCGCAGGGGTCAGGATATCGAACGAGCAGGCGGGTAATCGTCTCGCAAGCATAATACCACAACTTACCGGCGGAGCAACATATTCACAGCTAATCGGAGCACTAATAAACCAGCGTGGTATCCCGGAGAAAGAGATTCTGGCAACGTTTGGCAAATTGGTGGCTGTGCTGGAGTACGCCGGCATAATCTGCTCAAACGAAAATATTACTACACAGCAGATAATGCAAACAGCCAGTTGGGAAAATGAAACAATTGACGTTGAATTTGTTGAATTTGATTCGGCTGTCTTTGCTGCAACTCAAGACCAGCCGAGCGAAAAGAAAATTTCTGCCCATTTCGACAAATACAAGAAGTTCTTCGCCGGTGCCGTAAGCAAGGAAAACCCTTACGGCTTTGGGTATAAGCTGGGCGACAGAGTTAAACTCGAATACATCGCAGTCAGACTCTATGATATCGCCGAAACAGTAACAGCACCTACGCAGGAAGAAACAGAAGAGTATTACCAGAAATATATAAAGCAATTCACGGTACAAGTGCCATCAGAAGCCAATGACCCGAACTCGCCACAGATTGAACGAGTCCAAAGCTATGCCGAGGTGGCAGGTATCATTTCAAAAAATTTACTGCAAGACAGAATAAATTCAAAAGCAGAGAGGATACTGCAGGAGGCAAAGACGCTTACCGAGGCCGATTTGCAGGATACGGATATTGAAGGCCAAAATCTCAGCGTCGAGCAGCTTTCCCTGACGGCAGGGAATTATGAAACCACCGCTGAGCAGTTAAGCAGGAAAAACAAAATCAAGGTATATGCAGGACAAACGGGACTGCTCAGCGCAGCCGATATACAGGCCGATGAGTATCTTGGAAGACTGTACCTGAAGGGCTACGGATATAACAATCCGGTGAGCTTAACTCAGATTATATTTGCTGTCGATGAGCTTGCCGCCAGTGAGCTTAGTCCCTTTGATATGCCAACGCCGAGAATGTATGAAAATATCGGGCCGGTAAGAGATGCCTCAGAACGAATAATAGCGATTGTTCGAGTAACGCAAACCCAAAAGGCCTGCGAGCCGGAAAGCGTAAATCAAACCTTCAGCAAGGCTGCACTCAGGTTCGGGCGGGATGAAGAACCGGCAATTCAGAATGTTTATTCAGTAAAAGAAAATGTGGTGGAAAATTTGAAAAAACTTGCGGCGATGAATACCACTAAAAAAACCGCTGATGAGTTTATTAAACAGGTGGTGAAGGACGGCTGGGTAGGGGCACTTGCCAAATTTAACGAACTCTACGGACAGCAAGGCAAGCAAGACGAGAGTGAGCCCAATGTGTTCGAGCTGCAAAACTGGACAGAACTTCAGAGAATATCGAGAGAGATAATAGGGACATTGGCTATGCAAATCGCGGGTAATCCAGTGGAACAGATCTCGGTCGATATGGTTATAAAAGAGGGCCAGTTCATAAGTCAGCTTTATTCGCTTGTGCCGCAGGACGCCAACAGCCTTGACACCGTGCCTTTAATTATGGAATTTAAGCCGGATATGAGCTATTACGTTATCAAGAACATCATGGTTAAACGTCTTGAGCAGAAACAATATGAAAAATTCAAGGCGCTGCAAGCCTATAGAGAAGACATCATTCAATCTCAGAGTATGGCGGCGGTGCACTTTAACCCTGAAAATATATTAAAACGCATGAACTTTAGATGGGCCCAAGAGGATTAAGAATTAAAATGGAACGGCGCTCGAGAGAAAATCATGCATTGTTCCTGCTGATTGCAGGATTGCTGGCCTGGCTGATACCGGGTGCGGGCTATTTTCTGCTGAAAGAAAAAAAACGAGCGATAATCATATTTGTAACCATTATGCTGACTTTCTGCACGGGGTTATATGTCGGCTCAATCGGGATAATTGACCCCGTTGCAGCAAAGCCGTGGTATGTAGCACAAATTATGAATTCACCGATGGTGGCGATTCTGGGGCACATAAGCAGCGGCGGCGGTTTCCCTGTTTACGGCAGAGCGAACGAAGTCGGACATATATACACGGGCATCGCTGGTTTGCTTAACCTTTTGTGCATCGTCAACACTGTTTATTTAGCCCATCAGCAAAGAGTAGAATGGAGCAGAGACTAAAATGTCAGTAGCAGCTTTTGTAATAGCGACCTTTACAGCACCGCAAGAGCTTGGAACGAATCCGCAGTCGATATTTATGCTGCTGCCGTTAACAGCGGCGATAGCTGTTATCTATAAGGCGACGAAGCTGCCGACCATTACAGCGGGCAATTTCATCAAAGAGACAGCGACTTTATTCGGCTCAATAGTTGTTTTTATAGCCATAACCGCATTGACTTTATACGCCCTGGCGTGGCTAATTACAGAATGACTATCGAGCATTTCGGGTCTGAGAGGACTTTGCCCCTTTTCTGTCTTCGACAGAAGAGAAGGTGGCTTCGGTATCTGCGAAGGTTCCTTCAAGAACGCCTAATTCGACGAGGGCATTGAAAGCGGCTTTTTGCTCCGCTTCTTTTTTGTTTGTGCCCCAGGCACTTGGGAAATGGTGCTCGGCAGCGACGGCTTCGACCTCGAAACATTTGTTGTGGTCAGGCCCTTTTTCGTCAAGCAATTCATAAACAGGGGTGGTATTAAACTGCTGTTGAGCATGCTGCTGCAGTAACGATTTGAAATTGCCCTGAGCTTGTTCCGCATCGACCTGGTCAATCAACGAAGCGAAAGTTCTTAAAATAAAGCTGCTGGCAGCTTTGTGACCGCTGTCAATATGAATCGCAGCGATAACGGCCTCCAACAGGCCGGCAGCAAGAGAACCTGATAAAGCCCGGCTGCTGATCATACCCTTTCCGACTTTTAGAAATTTCTGCAGGCCGAGCTGCTTGGCAACCTGGGCACAGGTCCTGCGAGAAACAAGCATACTCTTTATTTTCGTTAAGTCCCCTTCCAGATAACCCGGGAACCTCTCGAAGAGGGTTTGACAGATAACCACAGCTAAAACCGAGTCGCCGAAGAACTCCAGCCTTTCATTACTCAAAAAGCGATTGTCAACTGCGGAGGAATGGGTAAATGCCTTGTAAAGAAGATTACGATTAGAAAATTTGTGACCTATTACCTGCTCGATTTGCCGGGCGGCTTCTTCGTCCATTTAGTTATGTCCCACTTTCGCCCCGTCCCTCCAAAGCGGTACACTTCGCCGCTTTCCAGGTGCCGGATGCGAGCAGATTACGAACGCCGCTGCCATCAGCGATATTCGTAGCCAGCTCAACAGGAAAAACCGCATTATACAAAAGATGAGTTGCCTGTCAAGTGCTTAGTCGCTCTTTTGGCTGACAAGCTGCAGACCTGCTAAGGCGATAAACTTGTCATCGACAAATTCGAAAATTCCATCAATGCCGGTTACCGTAAAGATGCCCCTGGTCGCTGCGGCAACGTTGCAGAAAACAAGCCGATGGCCACAATCAGCCAATAACTTGCGCAATTTCAGCAACTTCGAGAGCGTTGAAGAGGTTACAATATCAACGCTGGAAAAATCGATTACCAAGTTGCAGTCGCCTCTGTCACGAACGATTTCGATAACTGCTTTTAACTCATCGCCCATTTGCGGTTCCGCAGGCAAATCAACGAGAACAATATCATCCGACCAATCCTGAATCCCCATTTTTAAGTCCCTTTTTTTAACCCTGTACAGCATACAGCTTTCACGAGCTTCAAATGCTGTATCGGCACAAGTTCGGGGCAGGTTAAGCAAAAAAATAAACCGGATTTGATTTTCCTGCAACATTGATATAAGCCGGTTATTTTCTGCCAAAAACCGCAGGATTTGCCGAACTTGACAGGACTCACTGCGTATAGTACGCTACCGTGCAATGTAACTGATAACTGATAACGGGTAACTGACAAGTTGAGCAAACCAGCTATAACCTTTGACTCTTACCGGACTCAATCTTACATTTTGATATTTGATTTTTGAACTTGTTACTAACCGCGGGGCTGTTGAAAAAGCCCCGCTACTCTTATTTCCTTATTAAAGGTAACTATGACAGAACAGATTGCATTCAAGGTGTACGGCCTGGATTGTGCCGAGGAGGTGGCCATCCTCAAGAAAGAAGTCGGGACAATGGCGGCTGTTCTGGCTCTTGATTTTGATGTTCTCAATGCGAAGATGGCCGTAACCTGCGACCCGGAAAAAATTACTGCGGATACCATCATTGCCGCGGTGGCCGCTGCCGGTATGAAAGCCGTGCCCTGGGAGCAGCGAACGCAGCAGCAGCCCGACTCGTTCTGGCAGCGGCGGGGACGTTCAATTATGGCCTGTGCCAGTGCAGCGCTGCTCGCCGGCGGTTTTTTTGCCCATTGGTTCCTACACGGCAGTATTGTTGACGCTTACGCCGCCGGTAACGGTAAAGAGGAACATATTTTCCCCTGGATCTCTATTCTGCTGTATATCGGCTCAATCGTTACCGGCGCCTGGTTTGTTATTCCCAAGGCGGTACTGTCAGCCAGGAGACTTCGTCCTGATATGAATTTTCTGATGACGGTGGCTGTCATTGGCGCCGCTGTAATCGGTGAGTGGTTTGAAGCGGCGACTGTAACGATGTTGTTTGCTTTCTCACTGCTCCTGGAGCACTGGAGTGTGGGACGGGCCAGCAGGGCAATATCGGCGCTCACGGACCACGCGCACACGATCGCCCTCTACGTGCTCCCGAATGACGGGCACATCTTTAAGAAACCGGCAGAACAGGTCACCTGTGCCGCTCCTCATTTCGTTCGGCCACGCGGAAAAATGCCCCCAGTATGCGGGGG
>CAJVYN010000016.1 GCA_913009355.1 uncultured bacterium
TTTGGTGTTTTTTTTTTTTTTTTTATTTTGTTTTTTTTTTCAAGCAGAAGACGGCATACGAGATAAAGGAATGTGACTGGAGTTCAGACGTGTGCTCTTCCGATCTCTGTCAATCCCCCACGCCTGGGCTAAATACGCAGGCGAAAAAATCCTGAGCCGAACATACAAACCGCTAATGCTCTTAGCAAAGCCGGTCTCACCGGTTCTTTACATCTGGAAACTTACTGACGGCTTTGTCCGCCGACTGGCCGGCGTAGTCGAAACAACGCCTGAAGAAGACAGGGAAGAAAAACAGCAGGATTTCTTAACCGGCCTTGAACAACGCAGAATGGAAGGCGTCGTTGATGAAGAGCAGCAGCAGATGATTGAAAACGTACTGGATTTGAGCGACACGTGTGCCGATGAAATTATGACCCCTCGCACAGACATTGTAGCTGTTGAGGTCAACTCTGACTTACAGACGATTTTGGAAACTATCAACACCGCCGGCCATACCCGTGTCCCTGTCTATAAAGAAAATATAGACAACATAATCGGCCTTGTTTACGCTAAGGATTTGCTCAGCGAAATCGGCAAAACCAAAGCCGATTTCAAACTACGCGACAAATTGAGAAAGGCCTATTTTGTCCCTGAGACAAAGCCGCTCAGGGCACTGCTGCACGAGTTTCAGAATCAAAAACTGCATATAGCCATAGTGCTCGATGAATATGGCGGAACAGCAGGCATTGTTACCTTAGAGGATATCCTTGAAGAACTCGTCGGCGAAATAACCGATGAATACGAAAAACAGGCGCCCGAACACATAAGGAAAATTGACCAGAACACTATTGAGGTCGATGCCAGAACATATATCGATGACCTGAACGATGAGTTCGAATTGAATCTGCCGGAAGATGAAGATTACGACACCATAGGCGGTTTTGTTTTCTCGCACCTGGGCTGTATCCCCAAAACCGGCACCAGCTTCGATTACGAAAACCTGAAATTTACTATCAGCTCCGCTGAAGCCAGAAAAATAAAACGCATCAAAATACAAAAAAACGTATCTCGTGAAGCGTAAAGCATGTCTCGTCGGAGATGCAAAATGCGAGATGCAAAATACCAGATATGTTGACCAAAGACACAGCTATTTGCATACGTGCTCTCGATTATTCCGAGACATCACAGATCGTAACATTTTTTACCAGAGCAACGGGCAAAATTGACGCTATTGCCAAAGGCTCAAAACGGCCCAAATCGGCATTTGACGGCCCGCTCGAAATATTCTCGTATGGGAAGATTGTTTTCTCCGATTCAACTAAAGAAAAACTCGCTGTCTTAACCGAATTCCAACAGCAGCCCGGCTTTACCCATCTGGCTGGTAATTTCTTCGCACTGAACTGCTGCCTCTTTGGCGCTGAATTACTGAATAATTTAACAAATGAACACGACCCACACCCGCAACTTTTCGATAATTTCCTGCAATTTTTACAAAACACCAATGAAATACGAGATACGCTTGTTCTGCTGATATTATTCCAGTTGGCTTTGCTTAAAGAAGTCGGCCTGCAGCCGATTCTAAATGCCTGCGTAAACTGTAAAAGAAGATACGGGTCGAATTGGCCCGAAAGTTATTTCAGCAGTTCGGCTAACGGCCTGATTTGCAGAGATTGTGAAAATAGTTTTCCCGACAGGATTGGAATGACCCAAACGGCTGCGAATGCCTTGAGTAATTTGAAATCAATTGCCGATGCGGATGAAAAAACGCTGAACGAAATTGAAAAGGTTTTAGTTTACCACTTCACCGAAATTTTGCACCGCCCCCCAAAAATGGCAAAGTACATCCTGAAAAGGTAAGTGCTTGGCCCCGACGAAAACGAAGTGGAGAAATCTGTTTTCTAAATTCTACCGGTGAAACCCGTAGTAGTTCAGTAAAAAACTTTGATAAAGCTTGCTGGAAATAATAAGATGACACTTTTTTATGGAGCAGCTAAATGAAGAACTCAAAGTTGGTTATCTGGTTTCAGGAATTGCGAGTTCCATTTTTTACTGCGAGCGTAATCCCCGTTCTGGTAGGAACCGCTCTGGCTTACTCCGCAGCTAACGTTTTTCACCCTGTTTTGTTTATTCTGGCAGTGCTCGGCATAGTCGCTCTCCATGCCGGAGCAAACATTGCCAACGATTACTTTGACCACACATCGGGCAATGACTGGCTAAACAAAAATGTCACGCCGTTCTCGGGCGGTTCCCAACTCATCCAGCAGGGACTGCTTTCGCCGAAGTCAGTACTCATTGCCGCCTGGATAGCATTATCGATCGGCGGCTTGACAGGTATTATAATACTTCTGCTCACAAAGAGTTTCTTCATCCTTGCACTGGGCATAGCGGGGCTTCTCGGCGGATATTTCTATACGGCATCACCCGTTAGACTGGGGTATAGGGGTATAGGTGAGCTGATAATAGGCCTGCTTTTTGGTGTGCTGCCTGTATATGGCTCTTACTACCTGCAGACCCGCACCATCGACTTTGTCCCCCTCGTACCGGGTATAATAGTAGCGATGCTCATCTTCCTCGTAATTCTGGTAAACGAATTCCCTGACGCCCCGGCAGACTCTGCCGTCAACAAGAAAACTCTCGTCGTAGTTCTTGGCGATAAGCCGGCTGTATGGAGTTACAGGGCTGTTCTTCTCGCAACTTACTGTGTTATTATCGTTGCCATCTTGATTTTCAAAATTATGGTTTTTCCCGGCCTGCTCTATCTCACAACTTTACCACTCGCTGTGCTTGCACTTAAATCTCTAAATTGTGACGTCTTGCAAAAATCCGGCGGACACACTGTCAATAAACTCACAATCCTTTTGCATCTGGCTGGCGGTGTCATGCTCTCTCTTGGTTTTCTGCTTTCCGGCTCCTAAATCTGCCCCCCTATCCATCTTCTGACTCATGGATTCTGGCTTCTTACTTTCTCTGCCCCTTTGTTCCTGCAACGTGCGTGCCGTGTCCAAGATAGTCTGTGGGATTGTTATCATCGTCAGCAAAATCCCAACCATATATGTCATCGATATAGCCATTGTCATCGTCGTCAACATTTGGGCCGCCGTTTAGTTCCGCTTCATTGGTCCACATATTTGCTGCGAGGTCGGGATGGGTGTAATCCACACCTGAGTGCAAGCCACAACAGAAACCCGGGACGCTCGCAATAAAAAGATATCGCTTCGTGGCTTTCGTTGTTGATTATAAAAAAAGTCAGGAAACTCCGCTGCTTCTTAAAGACTGGAGGCACTGGGGACAAAAGAGGTACCCGGAATCGATTCTAGCCAACTCGCTTTCTCTGACATCATCCCTGCCACAACACTCACAAGTGCTCGTCCTCGTTGCAGTATCCGTCAGCCCAACCAACATTGCTTCGGCCTGCTCTGCTGCAACTGTTTCTACCCTCGCCTTTTGAACGGATTCAGCTCTTTTATCAGTATCGGCCTGCAACTTTTCTTCTGCCTCAGCCAATACGTTACTAACCTCGTCAGCTTCCTTTTGTTTTTGTTCCTGTATCCTACTTAGCTGCTGTTCATAAGAGTTGAACTGCTCTTGCAACTGAGCCGTTTTCTTCTTTTCAGAGGTTAGCTGTGATTCGACTGTACGCCGGGTCTCGATTTGTGCGTTCAACTGCTGCTCAAGCTCAGCTATCCTGTTACCATAATTGCTGAGCCTGCGTTCAGTTTCGATTCGCAACTGCTCTTCGGATTGGACCCGGCTCTGCGCATCCTCAAGAGCGGTATGATAATCCTGTATTTTCCGCTCGGCTTCGGTTCTATCCTGATTTTGCCTTTCAACCTGATCTTCGGCGTCGTGCCCGGCCTTTATTTCTATCTGGAGCTGCTGCTCAAGCTCGACAACGCGTCTGCTGTACGTGTCGAGTTTTTCCTCGGCCCTGACCCTTGCCTGCTGTTCGTCCTTTACTAAAGTTTCCACTCTGTTCCCAGCTTCGATTTGTGCGTTCAGCTGCTGCTCAAGTCCGGCTACCTGCTCGCCGACGGCTTTGAGTTTTTGCTCGGCGTCCTGCTTCGACTTAGCTTCGGATTCAGCCCTGCCTTGTGCCTGTTTAAGAGCGATACTGTATTCGCTAATTTTATGCTCAGCTTCAGCTTCTGACTTCTCAAGCAAGCTGCGATACTCTTGAATCTTTGCACCAAGTTCTGCACGCAGCGTCGAGATTTGCTGTTCGGCTTCAGCTCTTACCCTGGCAAATGCCTCGGCTCTCTCGGTATCCACCTTCTCTTTTTGTGCAGCTAACGCTTCTGCAGCTTCTTTTCTGATTTTTGCAATAGAATCAGCGTAGTCCCGAGCCTTTTGCTCCAATTCAGATTTGACCTGCGCTTTAGTCTCAGCGGTTTCCGTCTTTAGTTGTGCCATCCGGTTGATTAAGGATTTTACTTCCTGCTGGGCTTCGAGCCTGGCCCCGGCTTCTGCTTCTGCTTGTGCCTCAGCCTTTTCTCTGGTATTGATCTGTGCTTTCAACTGCTCTTCAAGCCGGGCTATCTGCTCATTTATACTGTTAATTTGTCTTTCAGACTCAGCTTGTGATCGGCGCTGGGCCTCTGTTTGAGAAGCGGCCTCTTCCCACAAGGCCTGGTACTCCTTGATTTTCCCATCCATTTCTGTTTTCAATTTTGCCGATTCCTCTGCCGTCTCAGCTTTGACTTTAGCAATTGCTCGTGCGGTCTCAACGTCCCAGCTTTTTCTTTCTGTAGCAATCATCGCAGCGGCTTCAGCCTGAGCCTTCGTAACTGCATCAGCGTACTCAATCGCTTTTCGCTCGAGTTCTGATTTGACCTGCGCAACCGTCTCGGCTGTTTCTGTTTTAAGCCGGCTGACTCGCTCTGTTAAATCTTTGACTTGCTGCTGAGCTTGTGAGACGGCCTGCTCTTTTTGTGCGAGCTTCGATTCAAACTGGTGTCCGGCTTCGGCCTGAGTGCTTAACTGATCCTGAAGCTGACCTATCTTGTTCCGCAGACTCTCAAGCTGCTGTTCAAATTCAGTTCTTGATTGGCGCTGTGATTCGGCTTTTGTGGCAGATTCATCGAGCAGGCTCTCATAGTCCTGGGTCCTTTCCTGCAACTGAGATTTCAACTGTGCAATCTCTTTTGCAGCTTCAGCCCTGATCATTTCCACCGTTTCAGCAGTTTTTGCCTCTGAGCTTTCCTGCTGGGCCGTAACTCTGGCGGCAGCTTCACGGTGCGCTTTTACTATTGAATCGGCATACTCGTTGGCCTTTTCCTCAAGCTCTGATTTGACCTGCGCTATCGTCTCGGCTGCTTCTAATTTCGCAGCCGTAATTTGCTCAGCAGCTTCAACTTTGATTTGGCTTAGCTGTTCGGTCAAGGATTTAGCCTGCTGTTGACTTTGAAACACTGCCTGCTTAAATTCTGCAACTTGCGACTCAGCATTAGTTTTGGCTCCAGTCTGAATCTTGAGCTGCTCCTCAAGCCGAGCGAGTTGCCCGCCAATAAGGTTGAGCTTCTTTTCAGCCTCGGCCCTTTGCTTTGATTCCGATTTGGCCCTGGCCTCAGCCTCAGCCCTTGCCATTCTTTCGCCCTTTACCCACGCCTTGGCTATGACCTTGGCCCTTTTCTCGACTGTAAGGAGGGCTTTTTTCTCAGCTTTGGCCTCAGCTTCTCGAATGAGGGTATTGTGATTTCTTACTTTTTCTTCCGCCCTGGTTCGGCGTTTGGCTTCCGCCCGCAATTTTGCCTCAGCTTCCTCAATCGAACGAGCATACTCTGCGGTCTTCTTTTCTAACTCTGATTTTAACTTGTTAATCTCGATTGCGACTTCAGATTTTACTTCGGCGATTGAACGGTTGGCCTCAGCTTCGGATTTTTCTTTTTCGGATGACAGCAATTGTTGTGCTTCGGCTTTTGTTTTTACTATCGAATCAGCATAGTCCACAGCCTTTTGCGCCAGCTCTGATTTGACCTCTGATATGACCCTGGCCGCCTCGGATTTTGTTTCGGCTATTTGCTCGGCAGTTTTGGATTTGAGTTCGGCAAGCTGCTCAGTAAACAACTTAATCTGCTCCTGCGATTCAATTCTTGTCCTGGTCTCAGCTTGCAATATCTGTTGTGTTTTTGCAATTTCATCGGCATAAGCATTGACTCTCTCCTCAGCGGCAGCCAAAGCCGTCGAATAGCCCATAGCTTCCTGCTGTGCTTCAGCACGGCTCTGGCGTTCAGCGTCAAGTTCTGCCTGGGCTTGCGCTTTAGCCCCGGCCTGGGCCTTAGCATTCTCCTCGGCTCTGGCCAGGGCTTCATTTAAGGTACTTACCTGCACCTGCTTTTCAGCGGTTAATTTTTCTATTTGTTCCTGTAAACCGCTAATCGTCTCTTTGGCTTCTGTTTCGATACGGCTCAGTTGCTGAGCATAAGATTTGAGTTGCTCTTGCGCCTCAGTTGTCAGCCTGGCCTGCGATTCAAGTTCGGCTTTTGTCCGCTCAACAACTTTCGAGTACTCCTGCGCTTTGTATTGAGCTTCGGTTCTTGCCTGCTGCTCAGCTTTGAACATATCTTCGGTTTTGTGCAGGGCTTTCGTTTCAGCCTGTAGCTGCTCCTCAAGCCGAGCGTTTTTTTCACCTGTAGCCCGAAGCTTCTGCTCAGTTTCAGTCTTTGCCTGCTGCCCCAGTTGAATCTTCGTCTCCGCTTCGAGCAGCAGAGTCTGGTATTTTTTGGTTTGCTCCTCAAATTGTAACTGCAGTTCTGCTCTTTTCTCTGCAGCCTGGGATTCGATCTGGGCGAGTGCATCAGCGGCTTCTGCTTCCAGTTTTTCTTTTTGTTCTGCCAGTGCTTCTGAAGCTTCGGTCTTTGCTCTGATTATAGAGTCGGCATAGTCCCTGGCTTTTGACTCCAGTTCGGATTTGGCCTGTGCCGTCTTCTCGGCGGCATCAGTTTTGGTTTGGGCTATTTGCTCGGTCAAAGAAGCTATTCGCTCAGCGGCCTCAGCCAGAGCATGTTCCTGTTCTTTTGCCTCTGACTTGGCTTTGCGCCTCGCCTCAATTTCAACCTTTAACTGCTGTTCGAGCAGTGCAATTTGTTTTGCTGCGTTCTGCAGTTGTTGTTCGGTCTGGAGCCGTGAGTGTTTTTCCGATTCTGCTTTAACTTCAGCTTGGGCCTGCAAGGCTTCGTATTCCTCTGTCTTGGCCTCCAGTAGTGTCCTTAACCTTGCGATATCAGAGGAGGTATCCTCTCTGATATTGCGTATTTTCTCAGCAGTTTCAGCTTCTGTTTTTTCTTTCTGTGCAGCTATTGCCTCGGCGGCTTCGGCTTGTGCCTTGACTATCGACTCGGCATAGTTTCTGGCTTTTGACTCCAATTCAGATTTGACCTGCGCTATCGTCTCAGCACTTTCTGCTTTTGTGCCGGCAAGCTGTTCAGCGTAAGAGCTAATCTGCTTCTCTGCCTTAGTCTGGATCTCTGCTTTCTCGCGAGCCAGATTATTAGCTTTTTGTTCCGCTTGAGCTATCGCTTCTGCATAGCTTCGGGCGGTTTCCTCAGCCTGAGCTTGCAGTCTAACTATTTGCCCGGCTTGCGCTTCAATTTTCTGTTCGGCTTCGGCTTGTGCCTGCACCTGTGCTCTAACTTTTTCTCTTACTTTTGCCAATGCCTCATTGAGTACTTTTATGTTTTCTCCAGCTTCAACTTTAGTTTTGGCTAACCGCTCTGCTATAGTTTCCAGTTGCTCTTCGGCTTTGGCTTTTTGTTCGGATTCTAAATTCAGTTTCGCTTGAAGGTCCTGAATGGCGGCACGAAAATCTCTTAGCTCCTGCTGGGCCTGTGTTTTGACTTTCTGTTCGATTTCGCTTTGAGATTCTGCTTTGCGCCTCGCCTCAATTTCAACCCCTAACTGCTCCTCAAGCTGAGCGACTTGTTTGGCCGCAGTCTCCAGTTGCTGTTCAGTCTCAGCTCTTAGCTGTGCCTCGTATTTGGCTTTCTTTTCAACTCTGGCGTTTTTATCGGCGCGAGCCTTGGCTTTTGCTTCGGCTTTGGCCTTTTTTCGCGCTACAGCAAGAGCCTTTTTCTCCTCTTTGGCCCTGGCCTTAGCCTTCCTGATATTGACACACGGCACTAAAGCGTGGAAAGGCCAGTGTTTTTCTCCACATACCGAGCAGGTCGGCACAAACCTCTTCTCTGCTGAAGAATCTGTATGAGGGGGATTCTGTGCGGATGATTGTTGGTTAATCTCTTCGGCTTGATGGTTTTTCCCGGCAAGTAACGGGCGAACTTTTGTTTCTCCAGCCAGCAATCTTTCTTGCTGTGCCGAACCACCCACTCTGGTTCTTTCCTCACCATCCATACTGAAAATACTGCCCGCCCTGTCTAAAAGTTCCCAGCTTGACGTTTACAAGTAGTGGAAGCACTCACCCTGCTCCATAGGCAGACTATAGCAGCTGACAGAGCATTTTTCAAGAAAGTAATTCTGCAACAATAAGATTTTGCTCCGAAACCCACTGCCACTCAATGGTATTTACAGCCGGATATTGAGGTTAGGATTGTCTGGATGAATTATTTCTTTTCGAATTTATCTCTGTTATCCCGCCCTAAAAGGGCATCTCCTGCCTCCTGAATTCTCTTTTATCAAAAAACTATCAAAATTGTCCGGTTAACGTCAGCGATGCATAGGAATTAAACGTAGATGATTGTGCAAACGAATCTATTGCTGGTCTTGTTCAAATAGTTCGGGCTGGGCAGCAGTGTCCTTGGCTTTGTGGAACTTCAGGCCTAAATGCTTGCAGGCGGCTTTGGTAACCTCCCTGCCACGTCTGGTTCGACGAAGAAAGCCGGTCTGTAAAAGATACGGCTCAACCACATCCTCCAGCGTGTCCCTCTCTTCGCCTAACGTCGCTGCAATCGCATCGATACCAGCCGGCCCGCCGTCATAAACATTAACCAGCGCACGCAAGAAAGCCCTGTCCATCTCATCCAAACCTAACGTATCTATCTGCTCCATCGCCAGTGCATTTTCGACTATCGCCGTACTGAGCAGGCCTGAACCTTTTACCTGGGCGTAGTCCCGCACACGTTTTAATAATCGATTCGCCACTCGCGGCGTACCGCGGGAACGGTCTGCAATCAATTCAAGCGTCCCATCCTCGCAGTGCAACTGCAGCAGCTCCGCTGACCTGACTAAAATCGCCGTTAACTCTTCTGCGCTGTAAAAATCCAGATGATACAGCATTCCGAATCGGCTGCGAAGCGGAGCGCTTAACAGACCCGCCCGTGTTGTTGCGCCAATCAAAGTAAAACGCTTGAGCGGGAAATTTATCGTCTTTGCGTGCAGGCCGCTGTCAACGGTAAAGTCAACCCTGAAATCTTCCATTGCAGGATAAATGAACTCTTCGACCGGCGTACTGAGCCGATGAATTTCATCGATAAAAAGTATATCGCCGGTATTTATATTACTCAAAAGGCCCATTACGTCGCCGGCCTTTGCCATAGCAGGTCCTGAAGAGCAGCGAATATTGGCCCCCATCTCATTTGCCACAACGTTGGCCAGCGTTGTCTTGCCGAGGCCGGGCGGGCCGTGAAACAAAATATGCTCCAAAGGCTCAGACCTCTGCCTGGCAGCAGCTATAGCAATTGAGAGCTTGTCTTTAACACTACACTGGCCGACACATTCGTCCAAAGACTTCGGCCTAAGTGAGATGTTAAAACTCTCCTCTACCTCGTTCAGCGGCTGTCCGCTTATGACTCTATCTATCGCCATAATTAAAATTAAATATCAAAAATCAAATATCAAAATTACAAATCAAAATTCAAAAAGAAAAAAAGAAGCCACAGAGAGCACAGAGGTCACAGAGATAAGGAAAATATAAATCATATTCTTTGAGTTCTCTGTGAATGCGTCATCCGGCGCCATATCGACAGACCCTGTGGCAAAATCAAAAATGAAAAATTTTGCATTTTTATATGTCATTTTGCTTTTTACATTTTGCTTTTTGATTTCTTTTTTAGACTTCTATTCCCTGCTTTAATCTATAGACCAGAGGTACAAGCGCCTCGGCTGAGTTTATATTGGGGTGCTTCTTACAGGCCAGTTCAATCAATTCCATCACCTCGCTTCTCTTTTCACCCCAGGCAATAAGAACCTCTAACGCTTCGGCCTGGAACGGCTTAAACCTGGTCTGGTCCGGCCCTGCCGATTCAGCTCCAATCGCAAAGTGGCCTAATTTACCGCTTAATTCAGCGACAATCTGAGCAGCCATCCTCTTGCCCACTCCCGGCAGCGACATCAATATTTTGTCGTTACCCTCTTCTATCGCTGCTGCTATGGTAGCTATCGGAACGCTGAGAGACTTCAACCCCTTCTTTATGCCTATCCCCTTGACGCTGATAAACTTAGTGAAAAAATCCTTCTCGCCGGCATTTAAGAATCCGACCATTCTTGGAACAAAATTACTTCCGCCCGGCGTGCCTTCAAAATATTCCATAGTACAAAGAGCAATATCCGAGCCGAGCTTGTCCGACATCGCAGCTACACAGTAGCCGGCCAACAAAACTTCATACCCGATCGGCCCGACCTGCACCAGGCAGCAGTCGGTATCGAGCTTGACAAGTTTTCCTTCAATTCGAGCAATCATAGTTCGTATTGTGTGTTGCGTCGCCGTACCGGCGACAGACACCCCCCGGCACAGGTCCGGGGGCTAAACAGCAAAAGTATTCACCTCATTTGCGCAGCACAGCGCCGCCGCTATGGCATCGGCCACATCGTTCGGCTCCGGCAGCTCGGCCAAAGACAAAAGCGTTTGAATAGTCCTTTGCACCTGTCCCTTCGATGCCCTGCCGTTGCCGGTAACTGATTTTTTTATGCGCGTCGCACTGAAGCTTCTGACCTCGACCGCCGCCTCTGCACAGCTTTGCAGTATAACACCTCTTGCATGTCCCATCAATATCGCCGTCTTCGGATGTGCATAGTGCGAGTACAATTCTTCCACCGCCACAATATCAGGCCTTAATTTTTTAAGCAGCGATTTCGTATCCTCAGCAATTTGATTTAATTTTGTCTCTATCGCCGAGCCGTTAGCAGTGCGAAAAACACCCGCTTCAATCAATCTTCCCCCCGCTTCATTCGCCTCCAGACAGGCGTATCCGCAAACCTGCAAACCCGGGTCGATACCGAGTATCTTCATTTCCTTCTCCACTGGGTTCCGTCTGGCTTATCTTCGAGCACAATGCCGATTCCCTCTAATTTGTCGCGAACAGCATCCGCTGCTGCGAAATCTTTTCGACTGCGAGCGGCGCTGCGCTGCTCAATCAAGACATCAACCAGCCTATCCATCATCTCATCATCAACTCCGCCGTCTTGCGGATATTCGTCTTTTACAATACCGAGGCAATCTCCGCCTAACCGGCTAAATAAATCATCCACCGCATCAAGGGTCTCTGCGGTCGCAGCGTTATCTTCAAGTAGTTTTTGTGCCAGACGCACCAATTCAAAAATGACCGACAGTGCAACTGATGTATTCAAATCATCATTCATTGCAGCTTCAAATTTCTCTTTCAACTGTTGCAATTCCTCTGCTATTGCCTTGTCAGCTTCGCCTTCGCCGGCTGCATGCATTTGTTTTCGCACTGCTTTGACCGTTTCGGTTATTTTTTCGTAACCGCTCTGGGCTGCGAACAGGGCAGGGTCCGAGAAATCCAGCGGGCTTCTGTAATGGCTGTTCAAAATCAACTGCCTCACAGCCAGCGGGTCATAGCTTTTGGTTAGTCTTTCATGCGCGCCTGAAAAGGCCTGTTTTAGTGTAATAAAATTATTCAAGCTCTTGCCCATCTTTTGCCCGTCAACGGTAACCATATTATTATGCACCCAGTAACGAACGAACTGCACCCCATTGGCCGCCTCTGACTGGGCAATTTCACATTCGTGATGCGGGAACTTATTCTCGATTCCGCCGCCATGAATGTCGATCGGCTGCCCAAGATATTTCATACTCATCACCGAACATTCCAGATGCCAGCCCGGGTAACCAGGCCCCCACGGACTGGGCCATTGCATAATATGGTTCGGTTCAGCCTTCTTCCAGAGTGCAAAATCCACCGGCGCTCTTTTCTCCGGCGAAACCTCTACGCGGGCGCCAGCTAACATCTCTTCGACATTTCTGCCGGACAGCTTGCCATAGTCGGCAAATTTAGACACCTCGAAATATACCGAGCCGTTGGCCTCATAGGCATAGCCCTTTTCCAGCAGTGTTTTTACCAGCTCTATCTGTTCGGTTATATGACCGCTGGCCCGCGGGCTTATATCCGGCCGAACACAGTTTAACCTGTCCATATCCTCAAAGTAGCTGCGTGTATAGTACTCAGCTACCGCCATCGGATGCTTCTTCTCTTTTTTGGCCGCAACGGCAAGCTTGTCTTCGCCCTGGTCCGCATCGTCGGTCAGGTGTCCCACATCGGTTATATTCTGCACATAAGTAACACTATATCCTAAGTAGCAAAGATATCGAACCAGAACATCGAAGCTTACATAACTTTTCGCATGCCCCAGATGCGCATGGCCATATACGGTCGGCCCGCAGACATAAACACCGACCTCGCCTTTCCTGGCTGGCTTAAATTCCTCTTTACTTCTCGTCATACTGTTATAAAGCTTCAAACTCATCTACGAATACTTTCAATAAACTTTTGATACTTTTTAATTCTGAATTCTGCTTTTCTACAATGTTCTTCTGAATTTCTTTCTCAGCAGTACCGTTGCCGTCGCAGCTATTGCTTCGCCGGCGCCTATTTCGCCAAGCCCTTCGTTTGTTTTTGCTTTGACGTTCACCGCTGTAAAATCAATTCCCAAAAGACCTGCGATGCACCTTTTCATCTGCCCTTTGACCGGCTCCAATCTCGGCTGCTCAGCGTGTATTATCAAATCAACATTAACCACTATCCAGCGTTTTTCTTCAAGTTGTTCCTTTACGATAACCAAGAGCTTCTTACTGTCCGCATCTTTGAACTGCGGGTCTGTATCAGGAAACAATGTTCCTATATCGCCTATCCCAGCCGCTCCCAATAGAGCGTCAATAACCGCATGCAGGGCAACGTCGCCGTCGCTGTGACCGGCCAGACCAGCCGGGTACGACACAAACACCCCGCCGAGCATAAGTCTTCTGCCCTCAACTACCCTGTGGATATCAGTGCCGATTCCGGTACGATATTCGTGGTCGTGCTCTTCAATCACAGTAATCCTTTTGTGCTGGGGACATCGGTGCCGACGATCCTGACCGCTTCGGCAAGCGACTGGCCGAGTCCCTTGAAAATCGCCTCAGCTATGTGATGACTGTTTGTGCCGTACGGCACGTTTATATGCAGATTGAATCTGCCGTTATTCGAGAAGCTGCGCAGCATCTCCTCCAGACACTCGACATCAAAATCGCCGATTTTATCCGTTCGGTAGTCAACCTTATACACACAGCTCGCCCTGCCGGACAAATCAACAGAGACATTGGCTATGGCCTCTTCCATCGGCACGGAACTATGCCCGTATCGTCCAATCCCTTTTTTATCGCCCAGGGCTTTGGCCAGACATTCGCCCAGACATATTGCTATATCCTCGACCGTATGGTGCGCATCGACATCCAAATCGCCCTTAGCGCAAACTGTCAAATCGATTTTGCCGTGCTTGCTCAAATGCGAGAGCATATGGTCTAAAAAACCGACGCCGGTATCGATTTGGTACTTACCAACGCCATCCAGATTAAGCTCAACCGTAACGTCGGTTTCTTTTGTCTGCCTGTGAATTTCAGCGGTTCGCTCTGCCATAATATAATGTCCTTACTTTGCCAGGATTTCTTTCAAAGCCGAAAGCAGCTTTTTGTTTTGCTCTTTTGTGCCGACCGTTATCCTCAATTTATCTTTAAGCCCGGGATAATCGAAATATCTAACATAGACGCCGCGTTCGGCCAGTTTATCATAAACTTCCACCGCTTTGCAATTATTGCATTTTGCCAGGACAAAGTTGGCGTGGCTGTCCGGAACAGAAAAGCCCAATTTTATCAGTTCACCAGCCAATCCTTTTCTTTCCGCCTTTACCTTCTCAATATTCTTTCTGAAATAGTCCTGGTCTTTTATCGCCGCAGTTGCAGCTTCAATAGCGACCGCATCGACGTTGTAAGAGTCCTTAACCTTCGTTAAGCCGACTATTAAACCCGGCTGAGCAATGGCATAGCCGAATCGAATCCCTGCGAGTGAATACCCTTTACTCATCGACCGAAGTATGATTACATTATCAAAATCTTTAACCAACGCTGTGCAATTCTTTCCCGCAAAATCCACATAAGCTTCATCAATCAGTAATACACCGCTCAACTCATCCGCCAACGAGGCCAGCTCGTTAATACTTACGAAGCTTCCACTCGGTGCATTCGGATTGCAAATAATCGTCAAAGCTGCATTAGTGCTCGCTAATTTGGCCGGCAGATTGAACTCACTGTCGAACGGAACTTCAATCAGCTTACAGTTTTGCAGATTGGCCAATACCGGATAAAGCGAATAAGTCGGAACAGGGTACGCAACGGGGCGAGTTTCGTCGCAGAAGGCCCGGAAGGCGATAGTCAGCAAATCGTCTCCGCCGTTACAGCACATAATGCAATCGGCTGAGACGCCATTAACTTCTGCCGCCGCCTGACGGAATGTATCTCCTGCCGGGTCGGGGTATCGGCGAAGCTGCTCCGGGTCAATTTCCGACAGCATTTTCAAAACCTGCGGCGAGGGCGGATAGGGATTTTCGTTGGTGTTCAGCTTCACCACGTCCGTTCGAGGCGGCTGAAAACCCGGCTCATAGCCCTTTGCCTTTTCAATGTTCTCTCGAAAATAACCCATAATTAGCTCGTATTTCGTATTGCGTGATGCGTATTGCGTACAAGGAATCTCATCTCATATCCGCTGCACGCTGTACAAGGTTTCCCCCAGATTATAAGGGTATTTAGCCGGAAGTGAAAGAGAAGATTTTGCGATATTTACAAGAGGCAAAGATGCTCGAAAATGCGGTGGCTGCGGTAATCGCTGAGGGCAAAAACGTAACTTATGATATGAAAGCTGACCGTAACGACCCAGCAGCGGTCGGGACAAGCCAGATGGCTGACGCTATTATTGAAAAAATAAACCGCAGCTAAAAAAGTGATTAGTAATCAGTACTGTCCGGTCATAAGTCGAATAATGATAATTGGTTATAGTTTGATTGCTCTTTAATAGTATAATAATTTCTCGTAAGTGCTTGTTTTAACAAGGTTTTCTCGAAAAGTAAGATGCTCAGGATTTGGAGTATTTCGTGTAGCGAACGCTCCAGTTTCAACTCCTTGCGAATTATCGCTACAAGCACATAGACGCTGATTGCTATCCAAACCTGAGTCTTGACGGCGTTGATTGAAGTACCGAAAAATGACTTTATTCGCAAGTGCTGTTTGATCCACTTGAAGAAAAGTTCGATCTGCCAACGCAGTTTGTAAAGCTGGCAAACAGCCAAGGCGTCCAGTTGAAAATTGTTGGTCAGAAACACAAAGGTGCGTTGCTGGTCTTCGTCGCGAAAACTGATTCGCCTTAGTGGTATCGGATAAAGTTTTGAAGTTTTTGGACCAGTCAATTTTATTGTCTGGTCGCTTCGCAAACCAGTGTTTTTGTCTATCGGATGAGAACACTTGCGATAATAAACTGTTTTCTTTTTTGCTCGAATAACAAAGAAACAGTTGCTCTTTGAAAAACTGTATAATGTTGCAAAATCTATGTAGCCTTTGTCCATGACATATATGGCCAGCGGTTCCAGAGGCATAGTTCGAAAGATTGTGGTTTCGTGTACAGCACCGCTTGTGATGCGTATAAACGTGGGTATAGAGCCTTTTAAGTCCATTAGTGTATGTAGCTTTATGGCACTTTTGTGTTTGCGATGTTGAGCCCATGGAAATAGCGACAGGCATAAATCGATTACGGTTGCGTCTAAAGCATAGACTGTATTTTTTAATGTAATGCCGAAATCTTCGTCTGCGTAAAGTTGCCTGGCTTTGGCGATTAGAACTTGTGCAAAGTCGTGATATATTTGCCAGCATCTTTTCTCGTTTGCGTCGGCTAAAGTACTTCGGGAAATTTTCCCTCGAAAGCCGCATCGATATAGTTTGTCGTCCAAAGCTCGCAAGCAGGTTTCGACATCTCTTAAGCTGTCTCGATATGTTAGCTGCGCGAAAGCCATAGTTAGATATTGGTCGAAACATGAAAAAGATTTCATTCGATGATTGCCGTTGTAGCGATTGACACAAGTTCTGAATTGATGCCTTGGGATAAAGTCCAGTATTTGCGAAAAAACTGTACGCTCGTTGCTCATTAGCCATAGTTCTCCTGATTAGTGAATGTAAAATATCACCGCAGGATAACAGCGAGTTCAAATCGATAACAGTTGTTTTTTGCTGTAACATTATATAGTTAAAATAGTTATAAAAATATTATTAAAAGTTAACCGGACAGTACTGGAGCGTAAACTGTAATAATGCCTGGCAGGCCAACTGAACATCGTACAAAAATTTGCATACCTCACGCCGCATATATCTGTCTCCTGTTCTGATTGATCGATTCGAGAAAGTAAGGATTTCGTATAGCTTTGGTTTCAACCAGATCTATTGGGCGATGAAACAAATCCTGTAATGCCTCAAGCAGGCCGAAGTAAGAATCGGCATGTTCGCCCGGCTCCAACGGCAGAAATTCCACCAGAAAATCCAAGTCACTTTTTTCAGGGTCGAATTCCTCGCCAGTTATAGCTGAGCCAAATACTTCAAGCCGCTGAACACGATACCGTTCGCAAAACCGCCTGAGTGATTCGTAATTATCCTCAATAAGACCTATCATTGCGATACTAATTATATACTCCAGAGATACAATACCTGCGGGGTACCAAGTTCGTACAGCGCAGATCTATCGATTTTCAGAAAACTTTGGCTGCTGGAATGTAAAAAGTCAGCCAGAGAGAACGGCTTGCGATATTCCACGACCTGAGCCTCATCAATACCCGCCAACAACTTAACCTGCTCTATCGCCTCATCGAGATAGCCAATCTCATCTATCAGCTTTTCATCGAGCGCCTCCTGCGCAGAATAAATGCTGCCGTCTGCAAGGCGTTTGACATCGGCTAATGTAAGCGATGGCCTGCCCTCGTCAACAATCTGCACAAACCTCTCATAGGCAGGGGTAATCAGCTTATCCTGTATATATTGCCGTTGCTCTTCGGTAACCGGCTGGAATGGACTGGGCCAATCTTTCTTCCGACCCGATTTGAAAATGACCGGCTGAATACCGAGCTTTTCTTCCAGTAATTCCTGGAGAACAAAATGGCCCGCTATCACGCCCACCGAGCCGGTAATCACGGTCGGTTCAGCTACGATTTTATCGCTTCCAACCGAGACATAATAACCACCCGAAGCGGCAACGCCCTGCATAAACGCAACAACCGGCTTACCTTTTTCGTTCCTGTACTTCAGTATCTCATTGTATATCCGGTCACTGGCCGAAACCGCTCCGCCCGGCGAATTCACACGAATAATCAACCCCCTCACCCGCTCATCCTGCCGGGCTGTCTTTAACTGCTTATAGACATCATTGGCTTGTTCGGTGTCTATTATGCCCTGGACCGTAATTACCGCAATTTTAGCTGTCCGCGGCCCGGCCTGGATAACTTCTTCGGTAAAAATGCCTTTCTGCCCTGCCGCAAAAACTGCAACTACGCCAATCAGCGCCAAAAACAGTACGATATTCGCCAGAACCGACAACGCTATGACAATACCCCAGAAAATTCTCCAGCCGGTTCGCTTCTTCGGCGCTTCTACCGGCGGCTTCCTAAGGGGCGGGAGCATCGGCTCTGTCGGCTGCGGCTCCGTCGATTCTGTACGATTATTATTCTGCTCAAAATCCATAATAAATCCTTTCTCTATTGCTAAACGCCTCCGGGGGCATTATAGCCCGAACAAACTATGCTGTCAATCTCGTAGGATACAAGCCGGCTAACTCAACGCCTTTGTCAATGCCTCAAAAGTTGGATAGGTTGTATCGCTGCGGACAACTTCGAGCATTCTATCATAAGTTTTGATTCCGCCGTATCTATCATCAAGCGGCGCTTTAATGTAAAGTGCGGCAAACAGGTTGCCCATTTGCACCGCTTCGGCAAAGTTCACAGCCCCAGCCTTAAAACAGGGCAGGTTGTGGGCAATGTATGTCAGAAGCCCTGACCTGAATGAGTCCCCCGCTCCGACAAGGTCAACCACCTCTCCCGCCATAAACCGGGATTCGATTTTGTTCGGACCATCAACAGCACCATCAGGACAGATATGCTTTTCATAGGCGCCATTGCTGACTGTAACGCCGAACATCCTCGTTCCGCTCTCCTTCCGCCAGAATCTTTTGCTCAGAAAATCGAGAAAGTACAGGTTGTTTTCATGTTCACTAAACTCGTTCCACGCCCGCTTGCCCGCAAGTGTATTTGCTATCATTTTGGCTTCGTCGGACGAGGTAAAGAACAAGTCAACTTCCGGCAGAAGCGGCTCTAACAGCCGGTATTCGGCTACTGACTCGCCGGAGTTAATCAGTTCCTGCGGGGCAGCGGTTAAAGTGTGGCTGTCAACAATTGTGACAGCACCCTTACTGCGGCACCATTTGATATATTCAGCCAAATCCCGGCCTTCATCAGCATCGCCTCTTTCGGACAAGCCGGAATACATATAATAAACTATACTGGGCTTTAACCGCTCAACAGCTCCTTTGAATATTTCAAAATCGAAGTCATCATTGGCACTGGCAAAATAAGCAATCCCACCCCTGTCCTGCCCAGGGGCATCATGAATATAGGTAGTACCTGTGGCTAAATCAGGGTGTATGTGAGTTTCCGACATATCAATACCGTTGGCGCTCATCACATCATAAAAGAATCTGCCCTGTGCATCCAATCCATCATAATCGCCCCCGCCAAAGTTAACGCCGACAGCAACTTTCAAGCCGGTCCTTGCTATCAGAGGCGCTGCGTTCCCCGGCCCGCCCACCGTTGCAAAACCCTGTTCTATCCACCGCCTTAGCTGCTCCTGAGAATAATCCGGCATATTCTCGTTCGCACACTTGGCCAATCCTCCTTTGCCTACGAGCTTCTCGGCAAATTCGAAATCCGCTCTTCTAAAATCCACCACCGCTGTATTCAAAATCAAGATGTCCGCTGCCTTTTTTTTCTCCCGATTACCCTTTAACTTCATTTTCGATTAAACCCCTTCTAAGTTGGCAGCCAAGGGCTGAACCAATTATTCATTTATAAAAGCCGTTAAATGTTCCCGTGCGTTTTGAACGTATTTAATAAGTTGCTGAGCATACCCGCCCGCATGGCCATTCCAAATCCAATTGATAATTTTTTCTATTTTTAAACCATCTAATTTATGCCAATGACCAAAACGTAAACTATCGGGAAGATTGTTTTCTTCCGCCCTTTCCAACAAAACAGCAATGCCGGCCATCGCCCCTAAAGCCATATTACTCGGCTCGATACCATATTCCAATGCCATGGCCATAGTTCCGAATATTCGGTCGTTAATCCCAAGTTTGCGCAGTGGGTCGCGTCCGGCTCTTGCAACCGTATCCGCCAGGTAGGGGTTGGTCATACGTTCGAGCAGGTCCTCGGCATAGTTTCTAAAACCTGTTTCGGTAAAAAGTTCATCTCTTATATGTGCATACTTTTTAATCAACGCCATGCCCGACTCCTGTAAAAAAGCCTTTCTGCCGATTGGCATAACAGCCGGGTCTTCCTTAAGTTCGGCCATCTTGGTATAACCCCTGACATCGCCGAGAAAACCGAGCAGAGCGTGTATGGCATTATGGCCGTATAGTTTTGCTTCTTCGAAAGCGAGCAGTTCATCTTTTTCAATAAACACTTCAATTCCAGGGTGGAAATCAGAAATCCTGGTTCGATCGACCAGAATGTGATTGAACTCTTCTACAAGAAAGGCTCGTTTAATACCCGGTGCTATGGGCTTTAGTTTTAACTCTGCGATTTCAGTTGAATCAGTAACGACCCTGCTCATTTTGCCGATTACGGTATTCAAAAACTGCCGCTTCTTTGACGGCAGGGCGCCAAATTTTTCGGTAACAGCTTTTTCAAGTATCTGGGCAGCGTGATTGTTGTTTTCCGCTGTGTAAATTATTGTTGCCCCGGTTTTGCTGCTTCTCAAACCATCAGCTATCAGTGAGCTAACACTGTTCGCTCCGTCTGAGTCGTAGAAACTTACAGAGGGCAGGCAAGTAGTTATTTCCGTGGACTCGGCTAAAACCTGAAGAAGAATTTGCCTGTCCCTTACGACATTGGGATTAAGCAACTCAATCCCATCAATCTTTAGCACTTCAATTCCGTCAGCTCCGGCTACGTTTACATAATAGCTGCCGTTATCAGCCCTTACTGCGTCAATTAGCTCAGCGTCAATCTCAGCTACAACCAGCCGTGTGAAATTACCACTCTGGAATGCTTCCTTGACAAACAGTCCGGCCTGGATTGGACCGAATCCAAAACCGGTAAATATATGCCCTGTCATAATTTTATTAGTCTTTCGATAACGCTTGATTTGCATTTTCTGTTGAAACGGTACTGTCAAATCGCAATTTATACAAGGACAAAACATCACTCAATACACGGTATGACCTTCTATCTGCTTATCTAGCGCTTGACAGCGGCGGTTTTGAGTCTAAAATCACGGCCTATGGCTGATTCAGATCGGAAGAGCGTCGGGTAGGGAAAGAG
>CAJVYN010000017.1 GCA_913009355.1 uncultured bacterium
AAAATCAAAATTGCGGAATCCCGACAAAGTCGGGATGGCTTTTTGATTATTTTCTGTTTTACGGAACATATTATTAAATAATGAGTTATAGCAATTTCGGGCCGTAAATCGGTCAGTTTGAGTAAAATAACAGATTAATAATAAGCTGGACATTGAAATATTTTGATATGCAAAGAAGCCCGCGATATAATGTGATTTGCAATCTTCCGGATGAAATTTAGAGGTGGTTACAACATTTTGCTTCAGGGCAGACCTGAGCGTACAATAAAAGTGATGCCTGAGCCGGCTGTGCTTTACCTGCCATTGCGCAGTCATCGTTTTTTGTTCAGTGAGCTTTGCGTAGAGGACGGCCAAAGAGTAAGCGACGGCGATGTGCTGGCCAAGGATTCGAACAACTATGCTGTGCCTCTGCTGGCACCACGGGCGGGGACCGTACGGCTAAAAGCGGTTGAAAATCATATAGTGCTCGAAGATGTCGCTCATCTTGAAGAGCACGCCGATATGGACGAAGAAGAAATGTCGCATATCGTGCAGGAAATGGGCGCTGCGGGCATCAAACGATATAAACTGTTGGCGCTTGGGGCGTGGCAGTTTTTCTATGACGCCTACACTGGGGCACTGCCGGACCCCCTGGGCAAGCCGCAGGCAATAATCGTTTCCACATTGAGTCTTGAGCCTTTTGTCGCCCGCGGCGACGCACAACTTCACAGGCGACTTTTGAATTTTACCAGAGGGCTGGAACAGTTGCAGTCTCTTCTGGAATATCAGCCAATTTATCTGGTTATGCCGGATATTAATTCCGACTTTGCGGCACAGGTTCGAGAACAGATACGAGGCTATGCATGGGCGAAGCTGATAGAAATTCCCCTGAAATACCCCTATTACAATTTTAATATTCTGGCCATGAGTTTGGGGCTGAAAAAAGATAACGGAACTATCTGGGCGGTCAGAACTGAAGGCATCCTGGCAATTGATAGAGCGTTGACATTGACAAAGCCCTGTCTGGTCAGGATAGTTTCTGTCGGCGGGCCGGGGGTAAAATCACCCGTTCATATCAAGGTTATGCCGGGATACCCGATACAGGAGATTGTCGATATGTATGTCTCCGAGCCTGCGGTAAGAATGCTCAACGGTGGAATGCTTACCGGAGAACCCGTAGGAGAGGATGCGTTGGGACTGGAGGCGGAGTGCAGAGGCGTGACTGTTCTTGCCGAGCCGGCGTGCAGAGAATTTCTTGGGTTTGCCAGGCCGGGTTCGGATCGCAGTTCATACAGCGGATGCTTTTTGAGTTCGCTGAGAGGAAAGTTCCGTGAGCGGTTGACCACGGCGATGCGCGGCGAACTACGGCCGTGTATATCGTGTAACTTCTGTGAGGAAGTTTGCCCCGCAGGTATTATGCCTTATCTGATTCATAAATATTTATATCGGGATTTGATTGAGGAGGTCGGACAGGCTCGCGTGGACCTTTGCGTGCAGTGTGGGTTATGTTCTTTTGTTTGCCCATCGAAAATCAACCTTGGAAAACAATTTGTCGAGGCCCAGGATTTGATTGAGGAAGAATTACAGCACGAATCAGTCGAGGAGGAAAGCGAGTGAAAGTGTTGCAGAGGGTTTTGGAAACGGTACGGCCTAATTTTGAGGAAGGTGGAAAGCTTAGCCTCTTTAATCCGGTTTTTAAGGCGATGGAGAATTTCTTTTTCGCACCGGCAGCAACCGCAATGACAGCCCCTTACGTCCGCGATCCACTGGATATTAAGCGAATTATGTCAGCGGTGGTAATAGCGATTTTGCCCTGCCTGGCTGCCTCGTTTTACTTTTTCGGTCTGAGACTTGTCGCTATGATTGTGGTTTCATACGCCGCGGGTGGGGCGGTTGAAGTAATCTTTGCGATTGTGCGTAAAGAGGAGATTAACGAAGGGTTTCTGGTGACGGGTTTGTTGTTCCCGTTAATCCTGCCGCCGACACTGCCCCTTTGGATGGTGGGTGTTGGTGTAGCGTTTGGAGTATTTGTGGGGAAAGAATTGTTCGGCGGTACAGGACGGAATATCTTTAACCCCGCTCTTGTCGGCCGTTGCTTTCTGGCGCTTGCATATCCGGCGGCTATGTCGGGTAACTGGACAACTGCGGGGGGTGGACTGACAGGCCGATTGCTTCAATATGTCGGTGCGTCGAATGTTGATGCTGTAAGCAGCGCTACGCCGTTGGTATTGGCTAAACAGGGACAACTGGAAGAATTGTCGCGTATGTTTTTGGGGAACACTTCCGGCAGTATAGGGGAGACGTCGGCTGTGGCGATTATCCTGGGCGGTGTGTTTTTGCTCTTTACGCGAGTAGCCAACTGGCGCACGGTGGTGGCTATCCTTGGCTCGTCTGCCTTGCTGGCGGAGATACTTTACTGTGCCCAGCCGGAGAGGTTTGCTCCTGCTCTATGGCACCTCAGCGCAGGCAGCCTGCTTTTCGGGGCGTTTTTTATGGCCACAGACCCTGTAACAAGTCCTGTAACAAACGTTGGTAAATGGTTCTACGGCATAATAATAGGTGTTATAACACTGCTGATACGCAATTTTAGCGGATATGTGGAGGGCGTGATGTTCGCAATCCTGTTAGGCAATATTGTTGCGCCGATTCTTGATGAGATTGTTTTTAAGGTTCGTTTCAGGAGGCTGGCAAGTGAAGAGTAATCTTTACGTACTTGGCTATGCCGCTGTTTTAGGCACCGTTTGTGCTTTGCTTCTGACGGCCTCGGCCAACTTTACGGCTCCTTATATAGCTGACAACGCCAGGGCAGAGGAGGTCTTAAATATTCTTGCGGCATTAAATGTTCCTTTCCAGGCAGACGCTTCATCCGAGCAGTTGCTTGAGATATTCAACACCAATGTGCGTGAGCAAAGCCGAGAGGGTATAACTATTTATGAGTATTCATTGCCGCAGTCCAAAGGCAAACCAGAGGCGGTTGCGGTGCGATTTTCAGGTCCGGGACTGTGGGGGCCAATCAAGGGTTTTCTGGCACTGGAATCGGATATGAAAACGATTCGGGGCATAACCTTTTATGAGCAGGAAGAAACGCCCGGTCTTGGAGGTGAGATAGTTTCACCGGCGTTTCGAGAGCAGTTCATAGGTAAATCGATAGTAGGTGAGGACGGCAAGGCAGGTATTGTCATCCGGCGCAGTGGTGGAAAAGCAGCACGCAATGAAGTAGATGCTATAACAGGAGCAACAATGACCTGTGATAAGGTCGAGGCAATGCTCAATGCGGTTATAAAGAATATTGCTGGAAAGAAATCAAAAATCAAAGTGCAAAATGTAAAATGACAAATTAAAATTCAAAAATAGAGATTGCTTCGGTCGCTTCGCTCTCTCGCAGTGACATTTTGCATTTTGATATGTAATTTTGATTTTTTATTTTTGATATTTGATTTTGAAATACGAGGTACGGGAAAATGGCTAATAATCAACCACCAGCGTGTCTATCCTGCGGAGCTAAGGGGCCTTGTGGAGGCAAAGGTTTGCTGACACTGAAAGACGGGGTCTGGACAAGCAATCCCCTTGCGATTCAGATATTAGGTATTTGCTCCGCTCTGGCTGTGTCAAACCGGCTGGAAAACTCACTTGTTATGGGAGCGGCGCTTATCTTTGTTTGTGTCGGCTCAAATTTGCTTGTGTCTCTGCTGAGAAATAGAACGCCGCATCGGATACGTATGATTGCCGAGGTTGCTATCATTGCAACTTTTGTTATATTGTTTGACCAGTTTCTCAAGGCCTTCTATTGGGATATGTCAAAACAGCTTGGCCCTTACGTCGGCTTGATAATAACCAACTGTATCGTTATGGGCAGGGCTGAAGCGTTTGCTCTGCAAAATCCGCCTCTTCTGTCTATGGTGGATGGGGCGGCAAATGGCCTTGGCTATGCCGCTGCGCTGGCGATTATCGGGTTGTTCAGGGAGATATTGGGTACCGGAGAGGTTATGGGATACCCAGTACTGGCCGGCGAATGGTACACGCCGAATCAGTTAATGATTTTAGCTCCCGGAGCGTTTTTCACATTAGGTGTTGTTATCGCGGTTTTTAATATTTTCAAAGGCCAAGAGACGGCGGAGAAGAAATGATGAATGAGACATCTGCGCTGGTGATACTAGTTGCGGCGGTGTTTACCAATAATATACTGCTGACCAATTTTCTGGGTATGTGCTCGTTTATCGCCTGCTCGGGCCAAATTGGGACGGCTCTGGGGCTGGGTACAGCGGTTACGTTTGTTATGACTCTGACCACGATGCTAAATTTCGTAATCTATCATTTCGTATTAGTGCCGCTTGGCCTTGACCATCTGACTTATATCGTCTTCATAGCTGTTATCGCGGCTTTTGTGCAGTTCGTTGAAATGTTTGTCGAGCGATTCAGCCCAAAACTGTACTTTGCGCTTGGAATATTTTTGCCTTTGATTACGGTTAACTGTGCTATACTCGGAGCATCTTTGTTTATGATTATCCGCAATTATACTTTTATGCAGTCTGTCGGATTTGGTCTTGGTGCGGGGCTTGGCTGGGCTGTGGCAATTGTTCTTATGGCTGGGCTGAGGCAAAAAATGAGCTACAGTGACGTTCCCGGGCCGTTCCAGGGAGTACCTATAGCAATGATTGTTACCGGTGTGCTTGCTATGGCGTTTATGGGATTTGCGGGTATGGTGTCAATACAATAGGAGATAGCGGGTAGCGGATAGCGGATAGAAAAAGAAAACTAAACGCTAAACGCTAAACGCTGGACGCTAATTATGATTTATTTGTGGGCGGTATCATCTTTTGCAGGATTGACAGTGGCGCTGGCGGCGATGTTAATGATTGCTGAGCGTTTCCTGGTTAACTACGGCATCTGTAAGCTCGATGTTAATGCCGGCGAAAAGCCGCTTGAGGTTGCAGGCGGCCAGACGCTGCTCTCTGTCCTTTATGCCAATGAGATTTTCATACCCTCGGCCTGCGGCGGTAAAGGCTCGTGCGGGCATTGCAGGATTACCGTGACAAGCGGCGGCGGGCCGGTGCTGCCGACCGAAACGCCGTATCTGACCCGTAAAGAGATTCGGGCAAAACTGCGTTTGGCCTGCCAGGTTAAGATTCGTGAAGATATATATGTTCGTATTCCCGCAGAGCTTTTGAACGTCAAGATGTTTGCCTCTACGGTGGAAAGTGCCCGTGAGCTGACGCACGATATCAAGGAAATACGACTGCGTCTGGAAGAACCTGCGGAAATTTCGCACCGGCCCGGGCAATACATACAAGTTCAGGCGCCATCAGCGGATGGGCCTGTTTACCGTGCCTACTCGATTAGTTCGCCGGTGTATGAACCCAATATAGTCGAGCTTGTCGTGCGGCTGGTGCCGGGCGGAATCGGCTCAACCTATTTGCATAACTTGAATACGGGAGATGCTGTTAGCTTTACAGGGCCGTATGGGGAATTTCAACTGAATGAGGACCCATCAGTCGAGATTGTCTGTGTGGGCGGCGGATGCGGGATGGCGCCGATGAAGAACATTATTTATACCCTTTATGACCGATGGCCTGACCGGTCTTGCTGGCTGTTTTTCGGATGCCGAACTACTTACGACGTTTTTTACTTCAAGCAGTTCGAGGAATTGGCTCGAAAGCATCCTAACTTTCATATGGTTTATGCACTATCTGACGAACTGGGAGAAGGGGAGCGATGGGATGGAGAGAGAGGGTTCGTTCATTTGTCGGTTGATAAGCACCTGGAGGCGGGCCTAAAGCGGCAGGCGTTTCTTTGTGGACCGCCGCCAATGATTGAGGCGGTTACAAGGGTTCTCGAGGAAAAAGGTGTTCGCCCGGACGATGTCTTTTATGACGAATTCTAAGGGAGGTGCAGGATGGGCGTAATAACGATAGTGGAGGTGCTTGAACACGTCGAGAGATTTGAGCGCATGCTGGCTGAGTTTTATGCAAAGGTCTCGGAGCAGAGCACCAGAGAGGGAGTGCGGTTGTTAACGGACTATATGAGTCGCCACAGGTGGCGGACACACGAAGCGTTGACCAAGCTGTCTATCGAGACTGCCGAGCAGATATATCGTATCTGCCATACTCCTCTGCGATATGAGCCGCAGGGAGCGGATCGTCATAGTTTTGAAGGCGTCGAACTGCCCCCGGATGCCACCGCCGCCGAAGTACTGGATACGGCTATAAAGTTTGACGAATGTGTGATACAGTTTTATCGGCAGGTACTGCGGCAGCCGGTCGATAAAGAGGTTAAAGAGCTGTTTGAAAGCCTTATTCGCTTCGAACAGTATGACGTAATTGAACTAAAGAAAATAAAAGCAATGGACTACTTCTGAGAACGTTCGATAAAAAAGTGTAATAAAAACGGATGGAAAGGAGACGCAAATATGGAAAAGAGACAAGCAGAAATTAACACAGGACAATCTGCCGTCAGCCAGGCGAAAGAAGGTGAAGTAAAGAAGAAATGGCAAAAGCCAAAGCTCGAAGATGTTTCCGGCAAAGTAATGGCCCAGCCTTATATCAGGTTCACTTAATTGATAATTGATTATTGCCAATAATCAATTAAAGTGCATAAGTCATAGGTGCCTTTATGTCATTGCGAGGTCTGCGGAGCAGGCCGTGGCAATCTTATCTGTTGCGTTTTAGATTGCTTCGCTTCGCTCGCAATGACAAAAGGGATGTGTGCTTGTGCCCTTTGTAAAGAAAGAGAGGCGTGGATGAACTTTACTGAACATACAAAAATCAGGAAAGAGAAATTCGGGACGGTGGTGTTTGATACCCTGACCGAAAAGATATTTATAACCGACCAGATCGGCGGGCAAATACTACAGTTAATTGAACAAGGAAAAGATTTACCTGAGATTGTGAGTACACTTGGCAACAGCTATGATGGTGATAAAAAAAATATCGAAAAAGACATTGTCGAGTTTACCGAGCAATTGAAATCAAGCAACATAATTTGCGAAAGTGTACAGGAGCAGGTATGAGTATTGCAGTCGAAGATAATAATAAATTGAGCCGTTTGACTAACCCGGGACCGGATGAGCAGTTGCGGGCGATTCTCGAAGGCAGTAGTTTCGATGATTATAATTCCCCGCTTTTTATCGCCTGGCAAATTAATGCAGCGTGCAATTTAGGATGTCTGCATTGCTGTGAGGAAGCCGGCCACAGTATGCCGGATGAGATGACCAAGAGTGAGGCACTTGACTTTTGCAGGCAAATAGCAGAACTGAATATCCCTTATATGGCTATCTCAGGCGGAGAGCCGCTGCTTTGTCCTTATATTTTCGATGTCTGCGAGTTTATCAGAGAAAATAATATAAGTCTCAAGATAGAAACTAACGGCGAGTTTATAGATGAAAAGGTTGCTCGTAGATTCGCAGAGTTGAAACTGCGGAGCGTGCAGGTAAGCCTTGACGGCGCAACGGCCGATGCTCATGAGAGATTACGAGTGGCAGGCGACTGGAAAAAAGCTATAGAAGCCTGCGAGCATCTTGTGAATTACGGCGTCAATACCGAAATTGTTTTTGTTCCGACGAAATTCAATATCCACGAAATAGGCGATGCAATAGATATGGCCTATTCGATGGGAGCTTACGGCTTCTATACGGGCAAAACAATGCGGATTGGCAGGGCGGCGAAAAACTGGGATATTCTGTGCCCGTCCGAGGAAGAATACGAAAAATTCTTTGACGTACTACAGAAAAAAACCGCTGCCTACGAAGGGAAAATGAAGGTTTATTATTATCCTTACGATGTGATTGAAGAATTAAAATATCGCCTGGAGGCCCCCTCGGCGTCTTTGCTGGTTGTGCCCAACGGTAAAGTTAAGCTCATAGGCCCATTACCTTTTATCTGCGGTGATTTGAAGAAAGAAAGTCTTAGCCGGATTTGGGAAAATTACAAGAAAGCATGGCAGAATCCCGCGGTAGTTGAGTTCACTAAGAAGGTAATTGCCGACCCGAAACTCTTAGCTGAATCAAACAACTGGCGAGAAGTGAATAGTGAATCGTGATTTGTGAATAGTGAATCGAACTACAAACCCCTGACAATGAACCTGATAAGACTAATAAGATATCGGTTCTTTCTTTTCGCCGGCATACTTCCCTACTTTTTAGGGCAGGCGGTTGCTTTTGGTTTGCATAAGTCGCTAAACTGGAATTGTTTCTGGTGGGGATTTGCGGGCATTTCCCTTGTTCTTGTCGCGGTAGAGTTGTTTAATGAATATTTTGACGCCAAGGAGGGCGGGGACAGAATCTTTTCTCAGGAAAAACCTGATATTCCAAATTATTTCTTCACCCTTGGTATCGCAGCTCTTGGCCTTGCTTTTATTGTCGGGGTTTATCTGGCCTTACAGACAGGTTGGCCGGTCCTTTTGTTTAGCTTTTTAGGATTTTTAGGCGCTTATTTTTATGTTGGTCCGCCGCTGAAATGGGCGTACCGGGGAATGGGCGAGTTAGTAATAGCCCTATCTTATGGGCCTGTTATGGTTCTGGGCAGCTACTACATTCAAACCGAAAGGATTGGATTCGTGCCGTTTTTTGTTTCCCTGGTCTGTGGGTTGTCTATGTTTTGTCTGGCTGTTCTTAACGAAATACCGGATTATTATCAGGATATGTTGGTGGGAAAACGGAATTTAGTGGTTAGACTTGGAAAGCAAAAAGCGATAGTGCTGTTAAAGTTATGTTTAGCGGGTTTGTTTATACTTTTAACTTTAGGCGTTGTTCTAAAAACAATTCCTTTATTAGCAATAGCTGCTGTCGTAACGGTTCCGTGGATTTTGAAAAGCATAACCAGTATCGAGAAAAATTATGATAATCCTAAAGCATTTCTTTTCGCGGTGAACACGGTTGTTATTGCCCACATTATGATTGCCGTTTCTTTAGGCATAAGTTTTTTAGGGAATTAAAGGCGGTGGGTATTGATTATATTGCTCAGAGGATTTTTTGAAATTTTGTGAGGTGAATTATGGAAAACGCAAAGATTTTGATTGTGGATGATGACCAGGATATTACCGAGGCACTCCAGGCCATTTTGGAAAGTGAGCAGTATACTGTGCTCACAGCTGCCGACAGGACGGAGGGTATGGAAAAAATCAGGACCAATAAGCCGGATTTAGTCATACTGGATGTTATGATGTCTGCATGGCAGGACGGCTTTGAAATGGCCAGGGCGTTGAAGAAAGACCCAGAGTTCAAAGATACCTTTATTCTGATGCTGACAGCGGTCAAGGACAGAACCGGCATAGATTTCAAATCGACGGCAGGAGACCCAAACTGGCTGCCGGTGGATGGGTTCCTGGACAAGCCCGTAGAACCGGAAATTTTACTGGCTGAGGTCAAGAAACTCCTGTCAAAAAAAACCTGACATGGAACCAGTACTTCAAAATACCAGATTCGTCCAACGGGCTTACTGGCTGATTAAACTCAGATGGATAGCTATAGTATCTGTCGTAGTCGGTACCTGTTTTTGCAGTAACGTTTTAGCCATAGCACTGCATGATTTTGCCCTCTACGGTATCGCAATACTACTCGCTCTGTACAACGTGACCATGTTGTTACTGTTGAATCATTTTACAAAAGACAATAATGAAGTACCTTACACAGCAGTAAAGAAAATAATTAACTTCCAAATATCCGCTGACCTGCTGATATTAACGGTTCTGTTACATTTCTCGGGCGGGATTGAAAACCCATTTGTTTTTTACTTCATATTTCATATGATAATAGCAAGCATTTTACTTTCGGTGCGGGAAAGCTATTTGCAGGCTACGTTTGCCGTTTTGCTTTTTGGCCTTTTGATATTACTCGAATATCTGCAAATTGTACCTCACTATTGCCTGCGGGGATTTGTGCCACGTTGCCTGCATCGAGACGGCCTTTATATCCTTGGGACTTTCTTTGTTTTTACAACAGCATTATATTTAGTAGTATATATGACCAGTTACATCGCCATCAGGCTCAGGCAGGCTGAACAGGCCCATAAAGAGGATAATATATTGCTTCGGGAAAAAGACCGCATAAAGGATGAGTATGTGTTGCGAGTTACCCATGACATCAAGGGCCATTTAGCAGCTATACAAAGCTGTCTTGCCGTGGTGGCCAATAAGTTGGTCGGTTCGCTTGGCGAGAGGCAGTCTGACTTTATCAACCGTGCACACAGGCGGACTAAAAAGCTTGCCGGCTTTGTAGGGATGTTGTTAAAGCTGACGCAGATGCGGCTCAACGACAAATTGGAAATGGATGATTTCTCATTGAGAAATACTATATGCAGCGCTGTTGCTGCTGTGGAGACTAAGGCTGAAGACAAATCGATGATCTTAAAACATAATATCGAACCGTCAGTGGATAAAATTTTTGGCAATCAACTCTCCATTGAAGAGATGGTTACAAATCTGTTGCTTAACGCAATTAAATATACGCCGGAAAATGGGACCATTGAGATAGATGTGAAAGAGAATACCGATTCTGTTTTAGTAGAGATTGCCGATACGGGTATCGGCATCCCTAAGGATGAGGTCGGTAAAGTATTTGATGAGTTTTTTAGAGCCGGCAATGCCAGGAAGGTTGACAAAGACGGCACGGGCCTGGGACTGTCGATAGCCAAACAGATAGTCCAAAGACATGGTGGCAATATATGGGTGGACAGTGAGGAGGGCGTTGGGTCCAAATTCAGCTTTACTCTGCCAAAGACCAATTCCTCAAGAAGCATATCTTGAAAAATGACGGTTAGTAAATGGAATATTAAGTTACTGCCGCCGAGTTTTTCGCCCTGGATGCCTGAAAAGGTGCATTCAAGGCAGATAGCGGTGTTAATGAGCGGCGGTGTTGACAGCAGTGTCGCTGCGCATCTGCTGGCCAAAAACGGCTGGGATGTTCTGGGCGTTACAATGAAAATACCCGTACCCTGTAACGGCATCGCAAGCAGTTGCTGTGGAGCGGACGCTGCCTTTGTTTGCAACCAAATAAATGTACCACATTACTTTGTTGATGTTACCGAAGCTTTCGAGCAGCTTATAATCGAACCGTTCCGTCAATCATACGCAAAGGGCAAAACTCCTAATCCCTGTGTTGACTGCAATACACTGCTGAAATTTTCATTAGTATGGGATTTTTTGCAGGCAACATTTGGAATCAGCTATCTTGCCACGGGGCATTATGCAAAAGTTTCTAAGACTACCGGACAGATGCGGCTCGGCCGGGCAACGGATAAGAGCAAGGACCAGAGCTATTTTCTGTATGGTATTGATGCAGAAAAGCTTGGCAGATTTGTTCTTCCTTTAAATGAATTTACGAAACAACAGGTTCGCTCAATTGCAGCGCAGCTAAACTTGAGCGTCGCTGGTAAGGCCGAGAGTATGGAATTGTGTTTTGCCGGTGAAGGTGATTATCGGGCAGCTTGTCTACAGAACCAGGCGAATCAGTCCGGCCAGATAACAGATATGCAGGGCAACAAGATAGGCACGCACAAAGGAATCGCCAATTATACTATTGGTCAAAGACGCGGTGTGGGGCTGGCGACCGGTAAGCCGGTTTACGTGGGCAAAATAGATGCGGATACAAATACCATTGCACTGGGAACCAGGGAGCAGGTAAGCTGGCGTACCGTCATAGCGAACCGAATCAATGTTCTTATACCGGAGGAACTTGTCCCTGACAGGCTGGTTTCCGGTAAGATTCGCTCGTATGGCGACCCGCAGCCCTGTAAAATTGTTAGCGTTGGTGAAACCGATATGGCAGTTGAGTTTAGCCAGCCTCAATTTGCACCGTGCTCCGGCCAAAAACTTGTGCTGTATAACAGTGATGATAATATCATCGCAGGCGGTACAATAGCAGCGTATAGCGGATAGCGGATAGCGTACAGTATGGAGAATAATGTGAAAGAAGCGGATATAAATTTCTTGTTAGAAACGCCCTTGTTGGAACTGGTTTCTTCTGCAGATAAGGTTAGAAGGGACTCTGTAGGCTCGAAATTTGAGTTGTGCAATATTATAAACGCCAAGGCCGGCTTGTGCAGTGAGGATTGCAAATTCTGCGCTCAATCCTCCCGGCACTCTGCTGATGTATCTATATACCCGCTTAAAAAGAAGAACCAAATCGTTGAAGCGGCACAGCAGGCCAAGAAAATCGGAGCAGAGAAATTCGGTATTGTTACCAGCGGAAATCGCTTAAAGAAAAGCGAATTGGATGTAATTGCCCAGGCAATATCCGAGATAAAAGGCAGGGTTGAAATAGATATTTGTGCCTCGTTGGGGGCATTGGAAAGAGATGAACTGGCGATGTTGAAAGAGGTCGGCCTTTCCCGTTATCATCATAATATTGAAACCTCAGCTCGCTTTTATTCTCGAATTGTCTCAACACATAGCTTCGAAGAAAGAATTAACACAATTAAAGCGGCTAAAGAAGTTGGCCTGGAGGTGTGCAGCGGCGGAATAATTGGTATGGGCGAGAGCTGGCAGGATAGAATAGATATGGCATTAACGCTGAAGAAACTAAATGTGGATTCTGTGCCTGTTAATCTGCTGGTTGCCGTTAAAGGAACCGCTTTGGAATCGTTAGAGCCGGTATCATGCGTAGATGCTGTAAGGACAATATGTATCTTTCGAATTATACTGAAGGACAAAACTATAAAGATAGCTGCGGGCAGAGAAACTGTCCTGAAAGATTTTCAGGCACTGGGTTTGATGGCGGGGGCGAATGGAATGCTTATCGGCGGATATTTGACTGTTAAAGGCAGGGATGTGGCCGAAGACTGGAAACTTATTAAAGAAGTAGAAAAGATATGGCTGGAATAGAAAAGTTTTTGGCAGAAAGAAGAGAAAAGAATCTTTTGAGGGTATTGCGGCCTGCCGGCTTTCGAAGAAAAGGCAAAATTTATTTCAAAGATAAAGAATATTTTGATTTTTCTTCAAATGATTATCTTGGATTGGCGGGTCATCCGGAGCTTAAAGAGGCCTCAAAAAAAGCTGTAGAAGAATTAGGAACCAGCTCTTCAGCGTCCCGGCTTTTGAGTGGTGATTTGGAAATTCACCACGAGTTAGAAGAAAAAGTAGCTGACCTTAAAGGTAAAGACAGCGCCCTGGTTTTTAATTCCGGTTATCAGGCTAATGTGGGCGTGATAAGTTCTCTCTGTAAGGCTGGTGATGCGGTTTTTTCCGATAAGTTAAATCATGCCAGTATTTTAGACGGGATATTTTTATCGGGAGCCAGGCTTTTTCGTTTTCTCCATAATGATGTAAATCATCTGGAGTCTTTACTCAAAAGTCAAGCAGGCAAATTTAGAGAGTGTTTAATAATCACAGAGACAATTTTCAGTATGGATGGCGATAGAGCGCCCCTTAAAGAGCTGGTCGCTCTGAAAGACAAATTCGGCTGTAAAATTATGGCCGACGAAGCACACGCAACGGGCATATTCGGAAAAGATGGAAGTGGTGTGGTGGCCGAAGACGATTTAACCGATAGAGTTGACTTAATAATGGGTACGTTCGGCAAGGCCATGGGAAGTTTTGGTGCATACGTAGCTGGTTCAAAGAAGACGATAGAGTATTTAATAAATACCTGTCGCAGCTTTATATACACTACGGCTTTGCCGCCTTCTGTGATAGCGGCCAACCTTGCCGCTCTGGAACTGCTCAGGAAAGAGCCGTTCCGAAGGAAAACGCTTTTGGAAAATGCAACTTATTTTCGTGATGAACTCAGGAAAAGGGGATTTAATGTAAGAGGCGCGTCGCAGATAGTGCCATTAATTGTAGATGATACCGATAGGGCGGTTGCGCTGAGCGCAGGCCTTGGGGGAAAAGGGTACTGGGTTCTTCCTATACGGCCGCCTACAGTACCTGCGGGCGAATCTCGTCTGAGATTCTCTTTGAGCTGGCATCATAACAAAGAAGTTTTGCAGGATTTGATAGAAGAAATCAGCAGGGAAACCATAAAATGGACAGATGGATAGAAAAAGACCTGAAATATGTATGGCATCCTTATACACAAATGAAGGATTGCGAAACCCTGCCGCCTATTTTGATAGAGAAAGCAAAGGGAATTAAACTCTATGATAATAAAGGAAATATTTACTACGATACTATTTCCAGTTGGTGGTGCAATGTTCACGGCCATAACCATCCGAAAATAAAAGCGGCAATTAAAAAACAATTAAATTCTTTAGAACATATTCTTTTTGCCGGCTTTACTCATAAACCTGCAATTCTTTTGGCGGAGAGACTTGTTTCCATTACCCCGGAAGCTCTTACCAGGGTTTTTTTCTCTGACAACGGCGCAACCGCAGTTGAAACAGCCCTGAAGATGTCTTTTCAGTATTGGCAGAATATCGGTGAAAAGAGAAAAATAAGATTTGTATCATTAGATAATGGCTATCACGGAGATACTCTGGGGGCGATGAGTGTAGGAGGAGTAGAACAATTTAACGCAGTATTTTCACCGTTGTTTTTTCCGTCTTTTAAGGCCCCCTCACCTTATTGTTACCGCTGTCCGATGGGCAAAGAAAGAGCTTCCTGTAATATCGATTGCTTAAAACCATTAGAAGAGATATTAAAAAACAACGGTGAGCAAATAGCGGCTATGATTCTGGAGCCGTTAATTATGGCTGCCGGCGGTATGATTGTTTATCCTAAGGAATATCTGGAAAAAGCGGCATTCCTGGTCAGGAAATATAACGTGCATTTAATCGTTGATGAGGTGGCTACAGGTTTTGGAAGAACGGGTAAAATGTTCGCCTGTGAACACGTTAATATCCAGCCGGATTTTATGTGTCTTTCCAAAGGAATTACCGCAGGCTTCCTGCCTTTAGCTGTTACCCTGACAACGGACAGGATATATTATGCTTTTTACGATGATTATGAAAAGAGAAAGACTTTCTGCCATGGTCATACTTATACAGCAAATCCTGTATCGTGTTCAGCGGCGATAGCCAGCCTTGATGTTTTCCAGGAGCAGGACACTATCAATAAGATAAGCAAGACAATGCCGGTTTTTCAAGAAGGGCTTGAAAAAATGAGAGACCTTCCCTTTGTCGGTGATGTGAGAAAGATAGGGATGATAGGAGCAATAGAAGTAGTAAAGGATAAAAAATCGAAAAGCGTTTTTAACTTTGAGGAAAGAATAGGATTTGAGATATATAAAAAAGGCCTGGCAAAAAAATTACTTTTGAGACCTTTGGGCAACATAATATATCTTTTTCCGCCCTTATGTATAAAAAGAGAAGAACTGGTATATGTCCTGGATAATTTCTATGAGGTAATCAAAGATATAGAACCGTAAGCGTGGACTGTCTCTATTTGCCTGAGATGCCGGGGCCGAGTGGTGTTTGACGATTTTTAGTCAGTTCGGGTAGCTTGTCTGTGAAACTTTGGAACTGTTTATTGAGTTGTTCCACCACCTCGACATTGCGATTCTGGATGGTTTCGAGTTGTTGCCTGGTCCGAGTGAGTTCTTTTCGAGTGGTTTTTACTTCCGCTCTGGATATGTCCTGTTCGTTCTGGACACGTACGAGTTCTGCCCTGGAGTTGACCAGTTCGTTTTGGAGGGTTTTGACTTGTTGTTTGGCTTGTGTGGAGTCGTTGAGGAACTGTTGGATACTTGCGTATGCCAGGTCAATCCTGTCAAGCTGGATTTTTCGGTCCATATAGAACCAGAGATTGCCAAAGAGGGCTGTAAAAAGAAATACTGTCGAAAAGACTGCGACAATTTGCCAGATACGTTTGGACCTGGCCTGCGCGGTCAAAAACCCAAACTGAATCCCGCTGTCCTGGGTAATTTGGGCTGATTCGGGCGTATCAGGAATTACCTTTTGGACCAATTCGGATATCTTTCCAGCCTGGGCGGTTTTATCGATGGGTTGTATTGGGTCGGCGGTAGTGTCAGGTGTATGAGGATATGGGCTGAGAGGGACATCAATAACAAACGTTTTGCCTTTGTATTTTCTTATCTGGACAACACCAAGCTTTGCGCATTCCTCGACAATGCCCCTGGAGATGCCCTCACGGGCCGCATATTCATCAATTGGCAAAAGCGGCCGTTTAAGTTGTAAAGTCGGTACGATTTCTCGCGAACTCATTTCGTTTGTGCTTGTTTCCATCTTTAACCCCTGTACGAATAGTGTTGGCGACTATGTGTGTTTTCGGCCTTTCAGAGCGATTTTCTTGAATAATATGTCGTTATAAGCGAGCGATGATAGTTATTTGGCCCTTATGCAACAAAGTATTTTCATTAATTACGGTACTATTTTTGTTCTTCCTCGAGCAGGGTTTGTGGCTCGGCTATTATCCGGATACGACGTTTCCTGGGTAATACCCTCGCAGAAATCTCCTTTTTTTGGCCAGGCTTTAGTTCAAGCTCGGAAGCATCTTTTTCAATATAGTGATATTCCGGCAAATTGTCGCCGTAGATTTTGAATATCCATTTGCCCGGTCGCAATTCTTCGAACTCAAACCGACCTTGTCTGTCTGTAACGGTGCGTTTTGTTTCCGAACTGTTCTTAAGCTCTACAATGGTATTTGCCAGCCCGTAATCTTCAGTAAGTTTGGTATCTACCTTATTGTCGCTGCTGTTTCCAACAACATAATAAGGTTTATTGGTGTTGCTGTTTTGCTTGTTCACTGTCGTTTTGTTGTGGTTGCCTTCATAACTATAGACCATAATCCGACCCGATAGCCGGGCGGCTCGTGTTACTGGTATATTCACCTGCGTTTTTTCTCCACCTTCAACAATCAATTCGGGGGGTGTCTTTCGGCTGGTGATTTGGTCTATACCAATGCTTGCCGTATCTACGTCCAGGTAGTAGATACCAGGCTTTACGGAAGGGAAAGTGAAATTGCCGCTGCTGTCGGTTACAGCGGTTAAGCCGTTGAGCCGGAGGAGACAATCACTAATTGGGACTTGTGTTTCTTCGTCATAAACGTATCCTTTGATACTGCCAACACTTTTCTTTGGGCATATCGGCAGACCTAAAGGAATTGTGTATTGTACCATCAAAGCGGTGTCATCTTCCATACTCGAACTTTTGTATCTGGTATGGCGGGCGAGAATGGAAAGCTCATTGCCATTGATGAAAGTATGGTTCAATTTTAGCTCCAGATTGTCTCTGGCGCCATATGCCGAACCTTGATATTTATTGGTTCGCAAAGTAAAGCTAAAGGAAGTGCTGTTTGTTATGTTGTAGCGAGCATTGAGGCCGACAGTTGTACTGCGTCTGTTTTCGCCGGTGAAATTATTATCTTTATCATAGTAGAGGTAGCCGCTATAGGACTGCTTTTTAGTGGGTTTGAAGTAAACAGATGCGGTATATCTTTTCGAATCAGAAGTTGTGTTGTTCAGCTCATTTTTTATTTTGCCAAATTCAGCAGAGGTATTAATGGTTAATTTATCAAAGCTCTGCCCTACGCCAAATTTCAGAGTATCTTCCTGGTAGTCGAACTGGGGACTGTCGAGCCGATCTCTGCGGTTTCGGCTCCGCCAATCAAGAGAAAAAGTGGTATCGGTTTTCAGCCTGTAGTCCAAACCTAACTGATAGTACTTCTCCAGAGGGGCCGAGTAAATTGTCGGGTCTAAATCGAGATTATTCCTTTCCCGTCTGAAACTGGCATTTAGCCTGAGATATTTGTCTATGGGAACTGTTATACCCGCAGAGACATAATCAAGGTCGCTGTAATAGCCCGGGTAATCAGGGCCGCCGTGAGTCAATTTTAAGTAGTAGCTGAGCCAGTCGTTGCGCCCGTAGAGCCTTGTCAGATATGCATTGTCTTTTTTGTCACCACCCGGCCCCAGCGCATATTCAAGCTCGACCTTGGTGTTTTCAAAGGGCTCAAACTCGCCCTCGAAACTTGTGATGTTACTGACTTTGCCGTCTTTGTTTTTTCTAAGGTAATTCAGGCCTACCTTGTATTTGTCGTTTATTGAATAATCCAGATAAGCGGCGGTCTCTTGTGTGTGGGGCTGAAGCCAGCGTGTTTTCATATAGTAGGCCCCCAGAGTGAAATCATCATCAATATTGAGCCTTCCTTCCAGGCCTCTACCATATAGATAATTTTCAGTCAACTGGGAGAGGGAATAATTACGGTCGCCGAAGTTAAGTTCATACTCTTCTGTCCAGTAGCTAAGAAAATACTCATCGTGTTCACCAAAGATTGATTTATCCAGAACATCCGGGCCTCTGAAGCGAAACTTGATATGTTTTTTACCCTCTTCGTCTAAAGTTCCCTCGCCGCGGAACTCAGTTTGAATGCCGGATGTGCGGTCCTGGTTTTTTTGGGATACGTATCTAAAAATCAACTCTGCCGGAATCCTGTGAAAATTATCCTCTACACCGCTTATCCTCGGAAGAATTTCCACAAAACTTGTGGATGTAGCTTTTGTTTTGCTGTCTTCAACAGCTTCAGCGGTTAACCGTAGATGATGTCTTAACTTCCTTATTGTCTTTGCATCGGTCTTTACACTTACAACAACTGTTTTTGATTGGCCGGGGTCGAGTGTGAACTTTTCAACGTCAGCAACGCAGGGTATGTTTTTGCTGCTGTTGATATTTGTATTGATGGTATATTTTGTATTGCCCTGATTTGTAACTATAAAGGAAGCCCGGTATTCTTCGCCAGCTATTACAAATTTTGGTGATTCCAGCAATTCTGTCTGCAATTTACTAACCGGCAGCACCAGGCAATAAGTAGTATAAAAGTCGCTGATGGAAGGATATTTTCTGTCTTTAATTACATAAGTAATTTCATACTTACCGGCTAAGGTTGTTTGAGGGACGAAAAAACTTACCAGTCTTGTGTCACTTTCATTTGGATTTAGCTCAAAGGGAAAATCTTTAGTGATGAGCACCCACCCTTGAGGAAGTTTGACTTCGGAAATGAATTCTCGTTTTTGGTCGGTCGGATTGGTTACGGTAAAGACAGTGGTTACTATCGCTCTTGGTTTGGTCTCGAGTAATTCTTCTGCGTTTTTTGGACGCAACAGCCATTTACGATTGACTTCAGGGCCAGCTTCCGGTTTTACACTGTTGCCGTCTTCAACATTCTTTTTTTTTTAAGATAACTCTCGCTTCGCCTGGAGCTGATTTGTCCCCGGCTTCCGGGTTTTTTGCCAGAACAGAGGGAAGATGTTTTTCGCTCTGCTTATCTAATTTACTGTGCGGCAGAACCACTACGTCAATAGTGAAAAAATCACGAACAGCAGGATATTTTCTTGCTCTGACTATATATGTAATTTTGTACTTGCCTGCCGGGGTTGTTTCAGGTACAAAAAAGCTTATCGGCTTTGTACGGTTTTCGTTTGGACCCAGGTCAAAAGGAAAATCTTCAGTGATAAACAGCCACCCTTTGGGCAGTTCGATGTTACTGATGAATTCATATTTTTTGCTGGTGTTGTTTGTTACGCGAAAAGTCGTAGTTACTATCTCTGCCGGCCTGGTTTCGAGTAATCCCCTTCCGACAGGTCTTACCTCCATACTCCTGCCTTCCGCTATAACATAGGCAGCAGTTAAAGTTAAAAGACAAAACGTAATGGCTAAAAGCTTTCTTTTCATTTCATTTTTCAAATTTCAAGGTGTAGTTAGCCCCGAAAATATAGTCTCCGCCGCTGTCGGCTACAACCAGAGCCTTGTACTTGCCTTCCGGTACGTTACTTAAATCAACTTTATTTCGAACAGAAGTACCCGGATAGATGCGTTTCCTTCCGCCATCGAACCTGCCGATATATCTGCCGTCCTGGCCATAGAGTTCTACCCACACGGAGGGCCTTAGCCACCACTGGCCGGTATTCTCCATATCTATCTGCAAAATTCTTTTTTTGTCTTCTTTTAGAAGCTTTGTCTCCAAAAATTTGAGTTTTCGCTCACCGGTGTTACTGATATGCGCAACCATTTGGATGCCGTATCGTATAATTTGAGTTATGCCTACTTTGGCTTTGTTCTTCTCCGGCTGGGTGCTCAAAGGCGAGCTTTTTGGTATGCCTTCCACCATAAGCATACTCCAGTAGGTGCCCACAAGGTTTGCGTCGCTGGGTACTTTTACGGTGTAATTGACCATTATCGTGCCGTTAGGCGGGATTATGAGCTGATGTGGATTAAAGCTGATCCAGTCGGCGTTGGAGCGTTCAGCTTTGCCGGGCGAGCCATAATCATTAGTGCCGTCGAAGCGGAACAGATAATCGGTCTGGTAAATCTTGATTTCTTCCGGGTTAGTACCGGCGTTTTTGAGAAAGATCGATCCTTTGTAAATTTCGCCGGGAGCGGCTTTTTTCTGATGGGTCAGGCCGCCTATAACAGATACCCCCGCCTCGGCTGCAGAAGGTATCAGAAAACAAAGAACCATGCCCGCAACAAAAATCCTCATTCTTGATTTCATCAGTATTATCCTTAACTAATTGTCATAGACCGTATAAATAATCGTAGTCGTGTAAAAATGGGCGCCCAACAGCAGGGAAATGTTAGCAACGACGAGTCTCAGGTTTATGCCGGTTCTATCCTGACTGCCGTTAAAAAAGTAATTGCCGGT
>CAJVYN010000018.1 GCA_913009355.1 uncultured bacterium
TTAGCTGCGATACTTGCTCCCGGCTCAAGGATAAGTTTTAGATTTTTATTCTTTAATAATGGCACGATAGCAGCGGCATAATCGGCGGCTGTCGGCGATGCTTCGGTTGTATAATCGGCTCCGTATCCGCCGCCGACATCTATCGCCTCGATTGCAAACCCATCGCTGCGCAGTTGTTCGATTAGAGCTGATACTTTTTCTATCGCCTCGACATACGGCTCAACAGTGTGGCCGGCTGAACCTAAATGTATATGAATTGCGCAAAGTTTCACCGCCTCGTTTTTACCATAATCAGCAAAAATCTTTTGTGCACGTTCAATATCAACACCGAACTTGGTTTCTTTTTTGCCTGTCGTGGTATAGGTATGTGTTTTCGGGTCAACGTCGGGGTTGACACGCAGGGCTGCTTTCGTCATTTTCCCTGTTTGTTTCGCCAATCGAATCAGGTTTTCCAGTTCAGCTTCTGATTCGATATTGAAGTAGCCGACGTCGGCTTTTAACGCTTCGATGATTTCGGCGTCGGTTTTGCCGACGCCTGCATAGGCGATTTTCGATGGGTCGGCCCCTGCCTGCAGAACACGATACAACTCTCCGCCGCTGACGATGTCAAATCCGCTGCCGGCCTTGGCCATAAATTTTAGGATATTTATATTTCCGCAGGCCTTAACCGAATAACAAATCACAGGCTCAAGTATGCTATAGGCCTTCTGAATCTTTTGCAGGTGGTTTTTGAAGGTGGCCTTGCTGTAGATATAAACCGGCGTGCCGACCTCGGCAGCTATTTTTTCAACAGCTACGTTTTCAGCAAACAGTTTACCGTTTTTATAATTGAAATAATCCATAATATCGTATTGGTATATACCGCCAGTATAATAGATTGTCGGCCAATTGCAAGAAGAGGGTTAGCGATACATAACCGTGTTATTGGCGGGGGCGGAGAGCCGGCCATGCAACACAAGATTCTATATAATACAAAAAAAACGGAAGGCTCTGTCAGCCGTGACGGAACCTTCCATTTTCGCATAATTTGCCAAAGTACGAGGACTTTGGCTAAATCGTTGTGCTATTTCTTTTTCTTCTTTGCTTTTTTCTTCTTAGTTGCTTTCTTCTTGGTCGCTTTCTTCTTGGTCACTTTTTTCTTTGCTTTTTTCTTAGTTGTTTTCTTCTTTGCGGTTTTCTTCTTTGCGACTTTCTTCTTTGCTACTTTCTTCTTTGCGACTTTTTTCTTTGCTACTTTTTTCTTTGCCATTATTTTCTCCTTTCGGCAGTAACTCCTTTTACATTCCAGTTAATGTCATACTAATTTACTATCAAGAGTTTCACAAAACAAATTATAAAAAAACCTAAACATTGTTATACTTTTTTTATCGTCCAAAAGTTTAAAAATACTTCATAAAATTTTTTGTTGTCGATGTTTTACACATCGCCTCATATTGTTTATCATACTTCTTAATGAAGCGGTACAACTTGTTTTACTGTAACGAAAGTTTTTACTCGAGTTTCAGTTGCAACTAAAGTTATTGCTCAGGCCGAGAAACCGTTTTGTTATGATTACTTGTTAAAGGCTGTTTATTTAACTTATTGGCTGGTTTCGCAGCTTTTGATTGTAAAGAAGGATTCTTTTCTTTGTCACTATATATATTTCCAAGGTGTTGTGAAACGTTAGAAGGTAAGTAAAAGCTGACTTTTCTTTTGAAAGCTTTTGGTGTTTGTTAACAGTTTTTGCTGACAGAAGTTTTCTAATTTTTTTGTGATATTTTTTCAATAACGCACAGTTTGCGTGTTAATTGTTTTATGGCAGAAAAAAGAATAGCTTTGTTTGGCGGTACATTCGACCCTGTTCATCGCGGCCACACCACTGTCGCCGCTGATGCAGCCGAACATATTGGCGCAGAGAAAATCGTTTTCATTCCTGCGAAACGCTCTCCCCTCAAGTATTTTTTTCCCAAAGCAAGTGATGATGACCGATTCGCTATGATAGCTCTTGCAATCGCCGGGAATGAAAAGTTTCAGCTAAGTGATTACGAATTGAACAAGTCTGAGCCGAGCTATACTTTTGAAACCGTAAGACGGTTTCAGACCGAGTATGGCAGTGGAACTTTAATTTACTGGCTGGCCGGTGCCGATAGTATTGATGATTTACCGTATTGGAAGGGAATCGTCGAGCTGATTGACGCCTGCAATCTATCTGTGATGTACAGGGCCGGCTGCGCTCCACCGGATTTTACCAAATTTACAGCCGTCTGGGGTTCTGGCCGTGTCGAAAAGCTTCAGCGAAACGTTATCCAAACATCTCTGATTGATATAAGCAGCACGGAGATACGAAACAGATTAGCTCTCGGCCGCGATGCAGGCAACATGCTGCACCCCTCTGTCGCCGACTATATCCGCAAACACGGCCTCTACCAGCCAAAGGCCAGGCCTTAGCTTCGGATGTTTAGGACTTGTAAATTAATTAGGTTTCGTTTTTGGCTGAGCGAGGACAAGGCTGGCAAAGAAGAATGCACAGCGATATTGAAATATTGCGAGCAATTCTGATGCCGCCAGCCGAAGCCGCAGCCAGCCAAAATGGAAGATAATTTATTTACACGTCCTTAGCCCGCATTTTCATACTGCATCGGTTCAAAGTAACATTCCGCAGGCCCGATTATCGATTTGTCAAAACCGTTCTTGAAGAGACACTCTCTGATTTTGGTACAAAGGTGGCATTTGCCTGCATAAACTTTTGCTTTTTTATAGCCGAGTTTTATGCTTCTATCGAGCAGCCCAGCCGGACCGAGGTTAAAGAGTGTATCGATAAGTTCGTTGCGTGACGGATGAAACTGCTGCCAGATATTCTCTAACGGGATTTGGTTTATATTTGCGATAATGATACCGCTGCAGGTTCCGCTGAAGACGTTGCCGAACGGGTCGATGTGTATGCCTTTTGCAGCGAGGAAAACCGATTTGCAATTCATTGAAGCGATGTCTTCTATTGGTTTATCTGCGAGCAGTTCAGCCAATTTCCCTGCGGCCCTTCCGGTGAAGCGACAGGGGTAGTGGTTTATGGCGGATATGTAATTGCGGTTTCGTTCATCGGCCGAGATATTTTTCATCTCAATCGGATTGTCGAGGTATTTTTGCCATCGTATCAGTACCCGGCTGGGCCCAAGCAGCTCGGCAGCTATACCGGCTAATCGGCGCAGCGGTTCTATGTCAACGTATTGCTGGTGAAATGGGTCGCAGCTGATTTTCAGTCGGCCCATTCCGAGCTGGTCGAGAATTTTTAGTCGCTGCCGGACAATTTTTTCACTGGTAGCCCAGAAAGCGTTTGTCTCTATCATATCCACTTTACCGAGTTTTTGTTTTTGTGCCTGCTTTAGAACCTCTTGCAGATGTCCCCAGAACAAAAATGGTTCACCGCCGGTGATGTGGATTTTGGCGGTATCGCCGGCTATGGATTTGAGCGACTGCCATGCGCCGATAGCGGTATCTATGGGCATAAGGCCGTTCCGGTCGGGGCTGCAGTTGTAATAGCAGAATTCACAGCTACAGTTGCATTTGTATGTCAGCATCAGTCCTGCCGATCGCCAGAGCTTGAATTTCGGTTCGTCTCGACCGACTTGCCTGTTATAAATATTGTCAGAGAGTTCCTTCATCGCCTTCGGTCTCTAATAGTATTTTTTCAGATGAATTTGAATCACCGTGATATCAGCGGGGGTGATACCGCTTATTCGAGAGGCCTGGGCAAGCGTGCCTGGACCAAAGGCCGACAGCTTCTCTTTCGCCTCTGCCCGAAGATGCATGATATTGTTATAATCCAAATCCAGCGGTATTTTTTTATTCTCAAGAGCTTTAAAGCCGGCCACCAATCGCTGCTGTTTAGCTAAGTAGCCCTCGTATTTGGCATCGATAATTACCGCCTGCAGGACATCTTTACCGAAACCGTCAATTTTAATATCTGGATTATCGGCCAGCGTTTCCGCAACAGTATTACCGGGCTGGCACAGCCGTTCCCACAAACTTAAACCCTCTGAGCGTCTGTTTCGCAGATAACCTTTAAGTTTATCAATGCCTGCCAGCTTATTTTGGAATTTAGTCCATCGCTTTTCGCCCACAATCCCGACCGATTTGCCGATTTGCGTCAATCTTCTATCCGCATTATCGGCCCTTAACGCCAGTCTGAACTCAGCTCGCGACGTGAACATCCGGTAAGGTTCATCAATCCCTTTGGTCAGCAAATCGTCTATCATCACCCCGATATACGCCTGGTCTCTGCCGAGAACAATCGGCTCTTTGCCCTGCACTTTTCTGGCTGCATTTGTGCCAGCCACAATACCCTGTCCCGCCGCCTCTTCGTATCCGCTGGTGCCGTTAATCTGCCCTGCCAGAAACAGCCCCTGTATCTTCTTGGTCTCCAGGTTGTTTTTAAGTTGTATCGGCGGACAGTAATCATACTCAATCGCATAAGCATAATGCAGTATCCGGGCATTTTCGGTTCCGGGCAATAATCTTAACATTTGTTCCTGAACGTCTTTCGGCAGCGAAGTGCTTATGCCGCTGCAGTAGATAGTCGAGTTTTTTTCGTCTTCAGGTTCCAAAAATACCTGATGTCGGCTCTTGTCTGCGAAACGCACGACCTTTGTCTCGATACTTGGGCAATATCGCGGCCCGGTGGATGTGATTTGGCCGCAGTATAGCGGCGCACGATGCAGATTGTCCCGTATTAACCGGTGTATTTTTTCGTTTGTGTAGGTTATCCAGCAGGGCATTTGCGGCCGATTTATTTTTTCAGTCATAAATGAAAAAGGCACCGGTTCTTCATCACCATTTTGGACCTGCAGTTTGTCGTAATCGACGGTTGCCGCATCCAGCCGGGCGGGAGTACCGGTTTTTAGTCTTTTAAGTTCCAGCCCTATATGTTCAATGCTTTGCGAAAGTTCATCGGCAGCCGGTTCGCCGAGCCGTCCTCCGCTGAACTGCTGGTTTCCTATGTGCATTAAGCCGCGAAGAAATGTCCCCGTGGTTAAAATTATCGCTGGAGCATTATATACCGTTCCGTCCCGGCAGCGCACCGCCCGCACTTTGTTTTTCTCGGTGATAATCTCTGTTACCATTGCCTCGATGATAGTCAAATTGTCGCTCTGCTCGAGTCGGCGGCGGATATAATCTTTATACTTGTACTTATCCGCCTGTGCCCTTGGCGACTGCACAGCCGGGCCTTTCGAGCGGTTAAGCAATCTGAACTGAATGCCGGCTGCATCTATCGCTTCGCCCATCAGCCCGCCCAATGCATCCACTTCGCGGGCGATTTGTCCTTTTGCAAGCCCGCCGATAGCCGGGTTACAGCTCATTTTTGCTATTTGTTCTTTGCGTATGGTTAAAAGGGCGGTTTGTGCACCGATTTTCGCCGCAGCATAAGCCGCCTCGGCGCCGGCGTGGCCGGCACCTATAACAATACAATCGAAATCGTTTGTTTTCGTTCTGTTAGCCATCGCCAGTCAGTATAGCCTTTTGAACTCCTTAATCAAGTCTTGACAACTGATGTCATTTCTCTAATACCATCTAATACTATACGTGGTTTATATTGCAGATGGTGACGATAACTACAAAAAAGACAGAAGATTTCATCGGAAAATGTATGGCAATCGTTTCCGACATGGTAAAGCTGCCGACCCACCATGTATGGTTGGACTATGACAAAGAGGCTGATGTATTATAATGAGCTTTCGGAAACCTCAAAGAGCGACAAAAACGATAGAAACGGACGAAGATATCTTGATAAGAAAAGATGGCAAAGAAATCGTCGGCCTGACAATTATGAATGCAAATAGCAGGTAGGCAATTAAAATTGACAATTGCTGACATCTTCCAATGCCTGATAATTTGCTCCAGTATAGCGATGCCGCTGGACTAACCGTTATGTGCTTTGAGAGCTTGAAATTGAAGACAATGCAGCAATGGCAGTCCGCCCGGCAGGTGAGCTCCGCATTAGATATAACAAAGAAAACATTTGACTTCAAAATAACTCGAGGATATAATAAATAGTTATGAGTAAGACCGCAGAACAACTGATATATGAAGTTCTTCATCTTCCTTCACAACAAAGAGCTTTTATTGCGGAAAAGCTACTTGAAAGCCTTGATTATGATCAAGATTTTCAACTGAGTGAAGAATGGAAGGGTGAGATAAAACGCCGTTGTAAAGAAATTGACGATGGTTTAGTTGAGCTTATTCCCGCCGAGAAGGTCTTAAACAAAGCATTCAGTCAACTTGGATGAAACCTGTAAAATTCCATCCAAAAGCTCAATCAGAATTATTGGAAGCAGCTGAGTGTTACGAAGAACACCAGAAAGATTTAGGAAAACGTTTCTTGGAATTTTTGCAAGAATCGATAAATCGCATTCAGATAAACCCTCTCATTTATCGTACAATCGATGAAGATATTTGACAATGCCGGGTTAATAAGTTTCCATATGGGATAATTTTTAGACCCAAAGAAACTCATATTGAAGTTATAGCAGTGATGCATTTGCATCGAAAACCTAATTATTGGAAAGACAGGCTAATCTAAATCCCACCAAGTAGAGGTGAGCAGAAAATGAAAAAAAAACATCAGTTACCTATTTTAATAGAAAAAGATGAAGACGGGTTTTATGTAGTTGAGTGTCCTGTGTTCTCGGGATGCTACAGCCAGGGAAAAACTATAGATAAAGCTCTAAAAAACATTCGAGAAGTAATTGACTTATGTCTCGAAGAAAAAGAGAACAAAGAGGCCCTTAAAAATTTCCATCCCCAGGAATTAAGTTTCTACACACTATCTTATGCCTAAATTACCTGTTATTTCCGGCAATCAAGCCGTAAAATGTTTTGAAAAGATAGGTTATCGAGTCATTCGTCAACGAGGCAGCCATATACGAATGCACCATAAAAGCGATAGCACCAAACAACCCTTGACTATACCCCGTCATAAAACATTAGGTAAAGGTCTCATACGCAAATTACTGCGTGACGCTGAACTTACTATCGAAGAACTCTCAAAGTTACTTTAGGCACTCTTAACTTTTCTCCACCAGTGCGACTGCCGATGCGATTGCAAAATTTGCTGTATGCGTAATACTTACGCTTATATGTTTAATCGCAAGTTTGTCGGCAAGTTTTTCAACTTCGCCGCTGAGAGTAACCTGTGGCTGGCCCGCGGGGTTGTTTACGATTTCGATATCGGTCCAGGCAATTTTGCCTCGCCAGCCCGTCCCCATCAGTTTAAGAACAGCTTCTTTTGCTGCGAACCGGCCTGCTAATTTCTCCATTCTGTTCTTATTCGCCTCGGCGTAGGCCTGTTCAGCAGCGGTAAAAACCCTGTTTAAAAAACGCTCCCCGTGCCGCTTCACCATCTCTTCAATTCGCGGAAAATCCACAAGGTCTATACCATTCGCTATAATTTCCATCTTTTTCGTGTCTCGTCGCTCGTGACCCGTCATTCGTGTCCCGTCGTTCGAGTTACGAGTCACGGGGCACGAGTCACGAATTATTGGTTACACATTCGATAAATTTTTTGCACGCAGAAATCTATAAATTCGTCATTATTGCCGAGCGCCGCCTGCTGCACAAGTTTGGCACTGAGTTCATCGATAGCTTCTTTCCGGCGTTCAAACACAATTTTAGCTTCAACTTCTTTTTGCACCTCTTCAAGGGGCTTAAAACTTTTCAGCCGTTTCTCTATAAGTTTCATTATGAAGATATGCCCATCCGTTTCGATTGGCCCGGCAATCTGTCCCTGCTCTATTTTCTCAGCTTTAGCGGCGAGAATATCGTATGGCTTAGCTAAAGAGTCCGGCTGTACCAGCTTCCACAATCCGCCGAACAACCGCCTGTACCCGTGCGAATACTGCCTGGCCAATTCACCGAAATCCTCACCCGCCTGCAGGCGTTCAAGCAATTCATCAGCCAGTTTCTCAGCTTGTTCGAGCCGACTCTGATTCGGGTCAGCTGCCTCTAATTCGGCTGGTTGAATATCAATCAACTGAAACTTTAACATTGCCTGCGTAGTGAAAAACTCCTCTTTCATTTTGTTGTAGCTCTCTACTAATTCACTGTAGGTAACAGGCCTGTCATCCGGCAATTGCGATGATATGTAGGATTGGCTGAGAATCATCTTTTTCTGATATTCCTTAAAGCTGTCCCAGTTCATTCCCCTCTGCCTTAAGGCCTGTTCAGCCTTGGCCGAATCGCCCTCGAAGCTGACAATAAATCTTTTCACTTCCGCTTCCGCCGCCTTTTCCAGAGCTTCGTCAATATCCGCTCCCCCCTTCTTTTTGGCTTGGTTGTAAAGCAGGATATTCGATATTTTGGTTACAAGCGCCTGCTCAATCGCAGGCATGGCCTGCTCTTTGAACCGCTCAAAATCATTTCTTTGCGCAACCGGCCTGAAGCGTTTTATTAGTGTCGCAATTACTTCGTCGCTGGTTATAGTCTCACCGCTCACAGCCAGGACAAATCCGCCTGATGCTTGCGGAAGGTCTTCTCTTTGGGCAAAAGGAATCCGCTCCAGTTCAGCTTCGCTTAAAGCCGGCTTATCCTTACTCGCACAGCCCGCTGTTAAAGCTGCTAACAGCAGTCCAATGACACATTTACGCATAGCTTAATCTCCAATCACGCATCACAAGCCACGAATCACAAATGGGATTTTACGCCAAAATCCTGATATAATCCACAAAAACGTTTTGAATAATGTGCAATTTTGTTTATATTCAAGCCCGTGGATTCTGCTGTTAAGACCTGGCTGGTTGCAACAGTGATTGTCTCAGAGGCCGAAAGGTGAACAGTTGTTTTATTATTTCTGACGCTTTTTAGGAGAACCGGAAAATGAACAGACTATATTGGCTTGTTGGATTGTTGGCGATAGGTGCATTTGTGGGCTGTAATTCTGATATTGTCTGTACCGACCGTTTAAAAATGCTCGACTATAAATGCGTGTATATTGAACCGCTCGGAAGCGAGAATCCGCAAATAGGAAAAGTCCTCAGAGACGTTCTGGAAAAAGAGTTCATAAGGCGAAAGGTCGAAATATGCGACCCCAATACCGCCACGATTTTCATCAGCGGAGCGACTTTTCTGACAGCCAGGTCCACGTCAAATAGAAACTTTCTTGGCGGCTCATCTGAGTCGAGTCAGTCTGTTGAAAGTGTTTCCCTGGTGGCTAAAGACAGCAGCGGCCAAATTTTACTGTCAGCGTCATACGATAACCAGGACCGAAATACAGTCAGCAAACTTGCGCGGGAATTTGGTTCAGCACTGGCCGGCAAGCTGAAGTAAAGCACCAAAACTAAAGAAATTCCGTCTGGACTCAAATCCGGTGCCTTCGTTGTAAAGATTTAGCCGGTTTAAAAGGAACTGTTTGATCGAGAGAGAAATACTGAATTTGTGCTTGAAACAGGCCGATAGCATAGTATAATGCATATATCTAACATTTTCTAAATAAGTAGGGTTCAGGCTATGCCAAAAAACACAAAAGCAACAAGGAAAGTCAAGAAAGCCAGACAGGAAATCGAACTTCACTATCTTAAGAGGAACAATTACAGAAGTTTCCATGTTGACGGTGTTTTCGGCGGTATAACTCCCAGAGGCAACATCTACATGGAATTGTTCCTGGAAAGAGGCCCAACTCCTAAAAAAACTATTCACCAAGTAAATGATGACGGCCTGCTGGGTAAGGAAGTATCACGCGAAGGTAAAACGGGTTTAATCAGAGAAATTGAAGCGGGCCTTATTTTGGATTTAGCAACCGCTGAAATAGTGAATGACTGGCTCGCAAAGAAAATAAAGACATTGAAAACAGCTATTTCAGCGGGAGAAAACAAATGAATTGTTATAACCCATCTGCATTGACGTGGAATGCTTCAAATCCTGTTAAAGCTCGGCAATATCCTGGCGGTTTCTTGCCAAGTATATCATTGTCAACTCAACCTTTTACCGCCACTTTCTCCCAGTTTGCTATCAGCTTTATAAAAGATAGGCTCCATGAAAGAACTTCTTCGTACGATAATCTGACCTTGTTTATGATGCAACATTCGCAACAAGCCTTTTCCAAGATATGGAATGACCCTGAAGAGGACATCTGGGATGACCTATGATTTTCCACAAGCAGAAAGATATAGTTTTAGTGCCATTTCTTTTTACCGACGCGTCCACTAAAAAACGGCGGCCCGCACTTATTGTCTCGAATGATACCATCAATAAAAACTGGGAGACCCCCGATTTTGTGGCTCTGGCTATAACCTCTAAGATAAGACGTGGTTCTTACGGAATTCAAATCGGCAACGATGACTTGAAAAAGGGCTCCCTTCCCTCAAAGTCAGAAATTCAATGTGACAAAATTTTTACAATTGAAAAGAGCCTTGTTATCAAAAAGCTCTGCACGCTCAATGACACCGTCTTTTCACTTGTGAAATCCAAACTGGCTGAAGTTTTCAAGTAGGCTGTAATTGAACAAACTGATTTATAATGTTTTTATGAAGTCGTGCTAAATATCTTTTGCAAAACACTCATTATCGTTTTCGGCTCAAAATAATTCTTCGGCAAATGTAAATATACCGTCTTCGGGTCCGGGATTCTAACTGTCCCTTTCACCTTTGCGAATAAAGAATCAGCTTGTGCACTTGCGTCTTTCGCAAATGAAAATACCAAATCCCGACCCGAGATAACTATTGCTTTTATATCCTGCTTACTTGCCTCGATTCGAAGCTCGGCCAATTCCAGCAGTAGTTTGACCTCATCCGGCACCGGCCCATACACGTCAGCTAATTCGCCGGCAATCTGTTTTAGACCGTCGCTGTCTCTTGCAACAGCTATCTTGCGGTAAACGTCCATCCGGTACCTGCTTAGCGGTATGTAATTTTTCGGTATATACGTGGCGAATCCCAAATCGACAACCGCCGTCGGTATCGGTTTCGGCTGCTCTCCTTTCAGCTTTCTAACCGCCTCAGCTAACATCTCGCAATACATCTGGTAGCCCACCATTTGAATATGGCCGGACTGCTCAGAGCCTAATATATTGCCCGCCCCGCGAATTTCCAAATCTCTCAGCGCAATTCTAAAGCCGGCCCCGAGATGTGAATACTCTTCAATGGCTTTTAATCGCCTGGCCGCCACCGGCGTAATCGGCCTTGAGGCGGGCAGCAGCATATACGCATACGCACGGTGCTTATACCTGCCGAACCTGTCTGCATTATCTATAAAAATCGTATTTGCGTTCGGAATATCCAGGCCCGATTCGATAATCGTCGTACACACAAGCACGTCGGTATCGCCCACCACAAAATCTATCATTGCCTTCTCAAGTTCGCTTTTAGCCATCTGCCCGTGTGCGATAGTAACCTTTGCACCGCTGTCATCAATGAGCTTTTGAATCTCCCATGCCTTTTTTTCAATCGTCCTTACCCTGTTGTGTAAGAAAAACACCTGGCCCTGACGGTTCAATTCCCGAAAAATCGCTTTTCTGACAAGCTCTTTGTTGTAGGCGGTTACAGTTGTTACTATGCTTCGTCTGTCCAATGGCGGCGTGGCCAGCGAGCTTATATCGCGCAGGCCCAGCAGTGACATATGCAGTGTCCGTGGAATCGGCGTAGCCGTCATCGTAAGAACATCAACATTGAATCGCAATTTTTTGAGTTTTTCTTTGTGTTCAACTCCAAACCGCTGCTCTTCGTCGATGATTAACAGCCCCAAATCCTTAAAGCCCACGTCGCCGCTCAAAAGCCGATGCGTCCCTATCAGTATATCAACTCTGCCTGTTTTGGTTCTGGCAATAATATCTCTCGCCTGCTTTGCTGTCTTAAACCGGTTTAAGACCTCGATACAAATCGGAAAATCAGCAAACCGCTCGGTAAAAGTCCTGCCGTGCTGCACACACAATACCGTTGTCGGCACAAGTACCGCCACCTGCTTTCCGCTCTCGACCGCCTTAAACGCCGCACGCATCGCCAGTTCGGTCTTGCCATAGCCCACGTCTCCACACAGCAGTCTATCCATCGCAACGTTTCGGCGCATATCCGCCTTGATTTGCTCTATAGCTGTAACCTGGTCGGGTGTTTCCTGATAGGTGAAAGACTCTTCAAAATCTCTCTGCCAGTTCGTATCGGCCCCGAACGCAATTCCGCCTATTGCCTGGCGATTGGCCTGAATCTCAAGCAGCTCACCGGCAAGGTTTTGCACAGACCGGGCAACTTTTTCTTTCTGCCTCTGCCATTTCTTCGAGCCGATTTTGCTCAGCTTCGGATGTTTAGGACTTGTCCCTATATACTTCTGCACCAATGCAATGTTGCGAACCGAAACCTGGATTTTTACTCCGTTGCCATACTCAATCGTAAGATACTCACCCATTCCGCCTTTTTCACGTATGGTTTTCACGCCCAGAAACTTACCGATGCCGTATGAAAGGTGGACGACATAGTCACCGTCCTGCAAATCTGCAAGCGTATCCACTGCTGCACTTGCCCGCACCGGCCGCTGTCTTCTTCTAAGCGACAACTGGCCGAACAGTTCGTGATGACTTATTACGATTGTATTCAGCGAATCTATGACGAAGCCCTGATGGATAAATCCTGACAGCAGCTTGAAATTCCTCGGTAGTCTTTCGTCAGTTTGTTTTATAATCTCGGTAACCCGCTTGATTTCAGCTGCAGCTTCGCAGTAAAGGCAGACCTTTTTTCCTTGTTTTGCCTCAGCTGCTAATTGCTCTAAGGCGCTTTTGTGCCCGGCCCATAGAGAGGTGGCTTTATGCTGAAACTGCTGTACGCTTTTCACGCCTACTTTAAGAAAATCGCCGGGTTCTGAGGCAGCGAATCTGCAAATATGCAGTTGGGTAAACCTTCCGATAGCTTTGTAAATATCTCGCCAGCTATAAAGCCGGCCTGCATCTTCGACCCGCTCCAGAAACACCCTGGCAACTTCTTCAACGTCACCTGGCTCTTCGAGGATTACTATTGTATCTTTGGCTAAGATATTTACAAAAAGCTCTCTGTCCTCTAACGCAGCTCCACACACCGCTGAAATAATACTGATGTTTTCTATTTGCCGGCTCGAGCGCTGCGTATCCAGATTGATTTCGCGGATATTCTCTATTGTGTCGCCGAAGAATTCAACCCTGACCGCAACAGAGCCCTGGTCTTGTGTCTTTGGTCTTGAGTCTTTGGTCTTAAGTGTCATCGGCGCATAGATATCGACAATCCCGCCGCGGCGTGCAAACTGGCCCGGCAGGTCGATTCTATCCACCCGCTCGAAACCGTTGTCAACCAGCCATTCGACCACCTCTTCCGGCGGCGCTTCTCTTTTGATTTGCAAGCCAAGACTGCTTTTTTTCAGAGCTTCTGGCTTTGGTATCGGCTGACATAGCGCCTGTATCGATGCCGGAATAATAAATCGTGCCGTGTCCCGAGCCGTGAGCGACGAGCAACGAGTAACGATTTTAAGTCTTTCAGCTCTAATCTCATCGGTAGCATCCGCTAAATCTTCCTCACCTTCCCAGCCGCTCAATGCCTCCACACCCCCGGCCCCGAAAGTGTGCAGGTCATCGAGAGCTTTATCGGCATCATCGATATGCGGGCAGATATACAGAATTGGTCTTGCGAGCTTTTCCGATATGTAAGCAGCCAAAAGATGCGCAAACGACCCCCACGTCCCCTCGACTTTGACTACCCCTCCGCCCTTTATGGCCCCAAGTCGGGAGATAATCTCGCAAACTGTCTTATCCTGCCCAAGCTCCATAAACTATGGCACATACGGCATTTTCCGGCTCTCAAGCGCCAGCTTAACTATCTCTTTTTTATTCGTCACTTTTTTTCCCTAAGATTTCATCAATCGCTTTTTTTGACAGGCCGCTCAGGCGAACATCGTCGCCGAAATGCTTAATATCGACGTGATGCAAATCGACGGCTTCGGTTAACTCTGCCATCGACTCGGTTATATCAACGGCTCCTTGCTGCCCGAGTATTTTCGGTGCGATATAAACGTATATTTCGTCGGCAAGTCGTTCTTTCAGGAATGAAGCTATTACTGTCGGCCCGCCTTCGACAAGTAATTGAGCAATGCCGCGTTTACTCAACTCATTTAACAGAAATCCTATATCACATCGGCCTTGTGCAGTCGGCACAGCTAACACCTCGGCGCCTTTTCGGGCGATTTTCTCTGCCGCCTGCGAATTTACCTCAACCGCCTCCTGACCCGTTACGATTAGCAACGGCGTTTTTTTCGCAGTGGCTAACAGTTTGCAATCCAGGGGAATCCTTAATTTGCTGTCGAGAACGATTCTGGCGGCTTCTTTGTCCCTGCTCGGCCGAACCGTTAACAGCGGGTCATCTGCGATTACCGTCTCGATACCCACTAATATTCCCTGAACTCGTCGGCGTAAGTCTTGCACATCTTTTCTGCTTAGTTCTCCGGAAATCCACCTAAACTCGTGACTCGTGACTCGTGACTCGTGACTCGACTGTGCCCAGGCCGTTTTGCCGTCTATTGATTGTGCCCACTTCAATATTACCCAGCATTTGCCGGTGGCGGCGAATTTGATGAAAGGGGCGTTTAACAGCTTTGCTTCATTTTCACAGACCCCGACTTGCACCTCAATTCCTGCATTGCGTAATTGCTCGATGCCCTTGCCGTTGGCGTGCTCTGAGGGGTCAGGCGTTGCGACAACGACTTTCGCTACCTTAGCGGCGATAATCGCATCGGTGCAAGGTGCGGTCTTACCCTCGTGACAGCACGGCTCAAGTGTAACATACATAGTAGCTGCCTGTGGACTGGCGCCCAGAGTCTTGCAATCCTGGAGAGCGTTTATCTCTGCGTGTGGGCCGCCGAATTTCTTGTGCCGGCCTTTACCGATAATCTGATTTTGCTTTACGATAATACAGCCAACCGCAGGATTCGGCTCAACCGAGCCGATACCTCGTTCTGCCAGCTTCAACGCCGCCCGCATATATTTTTTATGTGCATCGCTCATTTTATTTTTTACCGCAGAGTTCACAGAGCACGCAGAGATTTCCGATATTGTCATTCCTGCGGAAGCAGGAATCTATTTCTCTATTCTATCTGTTTTTTCTCTGCGCTCTCAGCGTTCTCCGCGATTAACCTTTTATCCTTTTATTATTTCCAAAAATTCTTTTTCGTTTATTACTTCTACTCCCAGCTTTTGTGCTTTATCCAGTTTACTTCCGGCATTTGTGCCAGCCAGTACAAAAGCGGTTTTGCCGCTCACGCTTGAAGATACCTTTCCGCCCGCTTCTCTGACGGCCTGCTCTGCCTGTTGGCGTGTGAAATTTTCGAGCGTACCCGTAACAACGATTATTTTTCCCGCCAGTTTATCTGTACGCCGCTTCTTTGGCTGTGGCGGCTTCACACCCACGGCTAACAGCTCATCGACAACTGTACGGTATTTCGTATTACGAAAATATTCATAGACACTCTCTGCCATCGTCGGCCCGATTTGCTCTATTGCTTTCAGCTCTTCAACATCAGCTTTCATAATGGCGTTTAGCGAACCGAAATGTTCAGCCAGGATTTGCGCCGATTGGCTCCCGATATGGCGGATACCCAGAGCGGCAATCAGCCGCCATAATGGCTGTCTTTTGCTCTTTTCTATTGCTTCTATCACATTGTCAGCACTTTTCTCCGCCATTCGTTCTAATTCAGCCAATTGAGATTTTTGTAATTTATAAAGGTCTGCGAAATTTTTTGCCAGGCCGACATCGACTAATTGTTCGATTAGTGCAATTCCGAGATTTTCGATATCCATCTGGCCCTTAGCCGCAAAGTATTTCAGACGTTCTTTCAACTGTGCTGCGCAATCGGGATTAAGGCAGCGAATATAAACACCCTCCAGGTCTTTTACTGTCGGTGAGCCGCAATCAGGACAGCGTTTGGGTATCTTGAAAGGTTCGGTACCGGCTGGCCTTAACTTTTTTTTAACCTCCACCACCTGTGGTATTATCTCGCCGGCTTTTTCAATTACCACCGTATCGCCGCAGCGGACATCGAGCCGATTTAGTTCGTCGAAGTTGTGCAGACTTGCCCTCCTGACCGTTGTCCCCGCTAACTGAACAGCAGTCAGGTTTGCCACCGGCGTCAGGATTCCGCTCTTTCCAACCTGTACGTCGATTGATTCGATTATTGTTTTTGCCTGCTCCGCCGGAAATTTATATGAGATACACCACCGAGGCGCCCTGCCAGTCGCACCGAGGATATCCTGCTGGTCGAAGCGGTTGACCTTTATCACCATTCCATCAATTTGATAGTCCAGATTATGTTTTTTATCGCTCCAGCCAAGACAGATATCTATTGCTTCGTCTATTGTCCCGGCCCTTTTGATATTAGGATTAACGGGCAGGCCGAGTTTTTTGAATTTCTGCAGAGTTTGGTAATGGTTCTCGGCTAACGGCTGTGAAATCTGGCCGGTGGCATAAGCGAAGAACGAAAGGTTCCTCGTAGCGGTGATTCTTGCATCGAGCAGTTTCAGAGATCCTGCTGCGGCGTTTCGTGGATTGGCAAAGGCCGGCTCGCCCGCTTCTGTGCGGAGTCTGTTTAGCTCTGCAAATGTCTCTGTGGGTATATAAACTTCGCCGCGAACTTCGAGCACATCGGGAACCTCTTCTACCAGTCGCAGCGGAATGGCTTTTATAGTTTTGACATTATGTGTAACATCGTCTCCTTTTGTGCCGTCACCCCTCGTAGCGCCAAGTACAAGAACCCCTTTTTCATATCGCAGACTCACCGCAAGGCCGTCAATTTTCAATTCGATAACATAATCGTAGTCTCTGCTGCCCAGTCCCTTTGCCACCCTTTCGTCAAATGCCCTTAACTCATCAGCGTTATAGGTATTGTCCATACTAAGCATAGGCACAGCATGTCTGATGGAAGTGAAACCTTCGATAGGCCGTTCGGAAACCCGTTGGGTGGGTGAATCGGCTGTTTTGTATTGAGGATTTGCCTGCTCTAATGATTTGAGTTCAGCGAAGAGTTTATCATATTGCCGGTCGCTGATTTCCGGCTGGTTAAGGACATAGTAGAGGTAATCGTGCCTGCGTATTTCGCTGCGCAGCTGCTCGATTCGCTTTTTTAGATTTTCAGCCATACCAGTTTAAGTTACTCAAACTAACAGTTTTGTCTGTACCTATACCTGTGGCAGAGCTAAACGCAACTCACCTTTTGACAAGGTCTTATGCGACGTAAAAACAACAATAAAATCAGCCATCCAGCACTTAAAATCTTTAAGTGCTGGGTTCGACAATTTTGCATTTTACACTTTGATTTTTGCGTTTTCAAACTGACCCTCGGTCAGTTTGAATAATTTATACGCTGTTTCAGCCCATTTTGCAAATATTAAGAATCTCTAATGCTCTGTTGAAAACACCCGCCAAAGTCATTTCGAGCGAAGGCCTCGCAGAGGCCGAAGCCGAGAAATCTATTAAAAAACAGATTTCTCCACTTTGTTCGCTTCGCTCACTACGGTCGAAATGACAGGTTTTCAACAGAGCAATAACGCATCACAACAATTCTCATTCAGCTTTGAGACTGCGCTTCATTAAATCTGCTATTGCCGTTTGCACACCCTTGTTCTCAAACAGCACTTCATAGACTGCCTGGGTAATCGGCATCTCAACATTGTATCGCCGCCCAAGTGCAGCGACCGATTCGCAGGTAGCGATGCCCTCGATAACCGACTCTGTAGCTTTTTGCGCCTGCTCTACAGTTTGACCTCTGCCTATTCTTTCTCCGAACGAGCGGTTTCTACCCTTCGGCGAAATGCAGGTTGTCACCAAATCACCCAGGCCGGCCAGGCCGGCAAATGTTTGCGGCCTGGCTCCGCAGGCAATCCCCAGTCGGGCTATCTCTGCAAGTCCCCTGCTCAAAAGGGCGGCCTTTGCGTTATCGCCGGCGCCTAATCCATCTACAATTCCTGCGGCGATAGCAATAATATTCTTACATGCGGCAGCCAACTCAACGCCGACAATGTCGGTATTAGTGTAAACTCGCAGCCATGGTGCGCTGAAGGTGTGCTGGACATCTCTGGCTAATTGCTCATCTTCGCAGGCGATACAGGCCGTCGCCGGAAGTTTCCTGGCCAACTCATCGGCAATGGTCGGCCCGGAAAGAACGGCAGTTTTGAGTTTTTCATTCAGTATCTCGGCAAGTATCTGAGTCGGACGCAGCAGTGTATCATTCTCAATACCCTTGGCAACCGAGACGATAGGGACATCTTTGGGGACATACTCTTTCAACCTGCTCCAAATACGGCGCATAAACTGGCAGGGCACAGCCGAAACTATCAAGTCAGCACCTGCCATTATACGCTTATCATCCGGTTCGAACATCAGCGAGGCGGGCAGTTTATAACCTGGCAGAAACTTTTTGTTCTCTCCGCTGGCTTCTATCTGCTTTAACTGCTTTGCGTCATACCCCCACATACGTATTTCGCTGCTCGTTTCGCGTTTCTCGCAGAGCAGCATAGCCAGTATAGTGCCCATCGCCCCATCGCCGATTATGGAAATGTTCTTGAACATAGACATGCATTAAAACAACCATTCGCAGTAATGTCAATCCTGGTATTTAGACGTGGCAATCTCAAATTGTTTAGCCCCCAGGTTCATCCTGGGGGTTTTGTTGTTTTGTTTAGCCCCGACACCTGTGGTCGGGGTTTTATTGTTATTCCACTGGGGGTTTTGTTGTTTTGTTTAGCCCCGACACCTGTGGTCGGGGTTTTATTGTTATTCCACTGGGGGTTTTGTTGTTTTGTTTAGCCCCGCCACCTGTGGGCGGGGTTTATCTTCGGTGGGTGTTTCTTATTCGTTTAGCAGTCGCCGGCACGGCGATATTATACGAATCACACAATACGATATACGATACACGCCTTCCCTTCCCTCCCCGCAGCCAAGCCGAGCAGTAAAAATATCACTGATTTTCGGCTGTCGATTCTTGTGATTTGTTCTTCTCTTTTTCTGCCAGATACCGTTGGTAGTCCTCATATTCCTTTTTGCTGACAACCTCTGTATCCTGGGATTCTTGTACGGTTTCTGTTTTTTTCTCCGCCTTTTTAGCTGCTGCTTTGCGTTCCTCGATGGATGGTATTCTTTCGGCTTTTACTTCACCAAAATCGCAGTTCTTTTCTGCAGCATAAACAAGAAGGCGGTTATGCCGTCGGCGCATAGCGTCGAACTCAATTTTCTCGGCATCTTTGAAATCCATAAAGAAGAAGGGAACGATAAAGAATACGCCGGCAGTAGCCCAAAGAGCGTTGGTTAAACCCTTATCTGTTTTTGGAAGCATTCTGGCCATATCAGCTTGAAGTTGAGCTACTTCTGCTTGAAGTGCTGTACAACTTCGGTTCTCATCTCCTGGTAGATAAGCGGCAATGGGGTTGGATTCACGCCCAGCACAACCGGCAAGAAAAACAGAGCAAACTTGTGAAAACCTGCCCTGCTTGTCTGGCGAAAACGGGAATGCACCGGAATCAAGGGGTTCGATATTTCCCTTGGCTTCACCAGGGCCGAGTTGCTCAGCCGACAGACAAAGTCGAAAAACTAATCGCAGGAGCTTGCTTCGAGAGTAGTTTAAGACTTTGGATTAAAAAGCCATTTGAAAAATGGCGTAGGTGAAGCCGCAAAAACAAATCCCTGCAAATCCTGTTATCCTGTCAGAAAATTCTTTGTGCCTAAGAAAATCTGCGGTTAATTTTTTTTAATTCGTGTCCATTTGTGTTAATTCGTGGCTGACTTTTTTCTGTATCCTGTATTCTGTATTCTGGCTTCTTTTTTTCTCTGCGACCTCAGCGATCTCTGCGGTAAATTTCTTCGTGCCTCTGTTCCTTTGTCACTCTTCTGCTTTCTGACTTCTGACTTCTGAATTCTCTTTTATCTCTGCGCCCTCTGTGGCTTAATTATATCCGTTTTTACTTTTTAATCTGTGTAAATCTGTGTAAATCTGTGTCTAAAAAATTAGTGTCGATTTGTGTAAACCTGTGCCTTAGGTATTTGTGGCTAATTTTTCTTTCGTTTTTTCTTCGTGTTTATTCGTGTCAATTCGTGGCTGACTTTTTTCTGTATCCTGTATTCTGTATTCTGGCTTCTTTTTTTCTCTGCGACCTCAGCGATCTCTGCGGTAAATTTCTTCGTGCCTTTTCGTGGCTAAAAAATCAGTGTTAATTTATGCCATAGAGATCGGAAGAGCACACGTCTGAACTCCAGTCACATTCCTTTATCTCGTATGCCGTCTTCTGCTTGAAAAAAAAAAAAGTAAAAATAAAAAAAATAAAAAAAAATAAAAAAAAATGTTAGCTGCTAA